>JBDSFP010000259.1:0-7693 GCA_039919415.1 Aquaticitalea sp.
GGACTTGATGGATGATCCAAAGGCATCGGAGAATGTATCACTGCCATAACTTCTCAAGAATTTTTTAACGCTTCCAGGTCCAGCCAAATGAGCAGCGGCCAGAATTCCTGATTCAGTAATGGTAATGCCACTTATCTTTTTTCCTACAAAACGTTCAATATCCTTGCGCAAAACCCATTTATTACGTTGGGCGTTTGCTAAAAATGCTTTCTCTTGAAGTTCTGGAGTATTTAGAAATTGATTGGAGTTGAAAATACCAAGCAATTTTAAAGTTTCAAATCCAAACTGATATTTGCCAAGATAACCAAAGTCATTTACCACACGATAGTTGCCACGAGATTCTTTAAACGCCACAGCTTCCTTAAATCCTAAGTAGGCCTTTCCTAAAAACGGGGAAAAATTTGGTTGATCTATTTTTTCCGATGTCTCGGTATTTTCAGCCAACATGGCCAACTCTTTTTTATGAACGGTGTAATTCAGTTTTAATCCTGCGGTTGAAAAATTGGTCATATCAACCGTTGTTTCCGGAAATAATGCAAAAATGAGAACCGCCAAAATGACAAGAGGGATAGCGAGATAATTAGTACATTTTTTTATCATAACTACTAATTTTATAGAACAGATCAACAGTGTTTTTTGTTCCAAATTTTCAGTTTGCAAATATACGGCTTTTATTTACTTGCTGACAATTAGACTGTTAATGTATGTTAAAAGTAGATTAAATGCCCCTTCAGACCATTTTTACCGTCCAATTCCAAAGTTGGCAAAGGGACCTTAATTATGTTCAGAACGTCAAATACGGATTTCAATACGTGGGAACTCGTTTGAATTTTTGTCAAATCTACATCTAAACTCAAATAGAATTGACGTCTTCTTTGAGAACTTATAAATAAATTATTAACAGCATTATTTTTGCCAGTTAACAACCCTTCGGCTCCATACCCGAATGCCACATTTATCCATGGTGGAATTCTACTTTCCTTAAAAAAGGAATGGACATTGGCAGTCAACCAATATGTTTGGCCATTATAATCCTTAAAAACTTCTTCCAAAAAACCATTGCCCAGTTTATCAGGTCGCTCTGGGGCGAAATCGGTTTGATGAAATGAGTATTTTAAAGAGATTCGCTGTTCCTTCCAAAGTAATTGCTGCCCAACATATAATCCTGTGCCTGAAGCATTGGCAATCATATCTCCCCAGGAAAATCCCCATTCTTCACTAAAACCGTCAAAGATTTCAACGGTGGTCAAGAATGCAAAACCCAATGTTGAACCGTAAATCAGTTGGCTCTTTTCGTCGGCTCCAGTCCATTCCAACACATTTGCTCCTATCCTACCCATTTGATAGGACGAGAATACATGACCAATTTTATCCATTTGAAGCCATTCGTCATTATCGTTCAAAGTATGGAACTTTGATTGTGGATAATCGGCATACCACAATTGGTTCAAACCGACTAAGGAAAGACTTGCCAATGATACTTCTGAAATAATCACGGCATTGCGTCTGGGAAGATTGAGCGTATCGCTAGGTGTTAAAAAGGAATTAAATTTAGATTGTGAAAAAACCGATGTGGTAATCAAAAAAGTAATAAGGATATGTCTAAAATCAAATCTCAAAATTAGCGATTGACGCCTTGTTGATTGATCCAGCGGACATATTCCTTTCGGTTAATATTATGCTGCGACAAAGTTTTGGCAAATTTATGATAGCCAAAATTCTTGGTGTCTGCAACAAAATAATAATAGTCGTGATGTTCAGGATTCAAAACGGCATCTATCGATGAAATATCAGGCATTGTGATGAGTCCGGGAGGTAAACCTGTGTATTTATATGTGTTATAAGGAGAATCCAATTCCAAATCCTTATATAGCACACGCTTGATGATTTGGTCAAAATCATTGGTGCTTTGCTTTATTGCATAGATGACTGTAGGATCTGCCTGAAGTG
Source organism: Aquaticitalea sp. (assembly GCA_039919415.1). Taxonomy (GTDB): domain Bacteria; phylum Bacteroidota; class Bacteroidia; order Flavobacteriales; family Flavobacteriaceae; genus JBPOFM01. Next base: position 1,951 of record JBDSFP010000259.1, read on the forward strand.
GCATTCCTACTTTCAATCGGTTCAGATACACACCAGCTACACGAGGACGTTCGTCATTTTTGGCAGTTTCCTTTTGTATAATCGAGGCCAAAACCATGACTTGATTTGGAGTTAAATTTTCTGCTTTTGCTTTATTCAATCTCGCTTCGTTCCAAAATCGATGATATTCTTTTAACATTCGGTCTCTAAATTGTTCCGCAGAGGTATTCCAAAAAAATTCATAACTATTCGGAACATACATGCCCAAAGCTGTGGTGTTTGAAAAATCGTTTTCGCTCAGAAATTGTGAATTTTTCATCACATTCACCAAAGAAACACTATCCGCTTCAATTTGCGAACCGATACGTCCTGCAAGGCTTTCTATAGTTTCCTGGTTGTTAAACGATAATTTCAATGGCACATTCCTGCTCCTTATGGAATTGATGATATCGTTATTGTTCATATTCTTCTTAATGATATAGCGACCCGCTTTGATATTTGAGGTATATTTTTTCTGATTCGCCAATTGATCAAAGCTTTCAATGTCTTTCAACAAAGGATCCAACTGTTCCCGCACGTCTGCATAAGTGGCATTGGTAGGAATCAAAACATAGGCTTCCTCATTATTGAACGCTGTGTTTGAATTGAACATGACCGTGTAAATGTGATAGGAGAAAATCCCGGCCACGACCAAACCTACGAGTAATGTGGCGATAATCAGTTTTTTGAAATACATCTAATCTTTTATAAGTTGAAATAAATATTCGTTTTGGTAAGTGCCGTTTATGGAATTCCAATCTTTTTTTAGACCGATTTCTTCAAAACCTTGATTTTTGAACAAGGACAAACTCGCCACATTTCCTTCCGTGATATTGCAGTACAATTGATGCAAGTTCAAATGTTGAAAACTATAATTGACCAATAATTGCAGGGCCTCTTTTCCAAAACCTTGTTTCCGCTTTGCAGATTCCTTAACCAAAATTCCAACTCCAGCGCGACCATTCTTAAAATCATAATCAAACAAATCGATCATCCCTAGTGCTTCATTGTCATAATTGGAAATTACCAATCGCAATTGCTTGACCTCAAAAATATCCTTGTGTGCATTGTCGAGATACTGTCGCAAAATGTATTTGGAAAAAGGTGTTTGTGTATTGCTGATTTCCCAAAATGTTTCGTCATTTTCAATGGTATGGATAAATTCCAAATCTTCAGGTTCCAAAGCTCTTAAAAAGATCTGTTTTCCTTTAAGTGTAATCATATCCTTCCTTTAAAAACTTGCATAGCAAGACCAATGAGCCAAATGTTCTTATAACCCTCTCCTTTTTTGTCAAAAGCTACCTGTAATTGTCCCCCTTGAGTGTGAAGGGTTATGAGGCTTTTTTCGGTTTCCCCAATGTAATTCATTGCAAGAGCCACAGCAACAACACCGGTGCCACAGGAAAGAGTTTCATTTTCTACACCTCGTTCGTAGGTGCGTACATAAAAGGATTCTTCTGTCAGTTTTTTAACGAAGTTCACATTGCTGCCTTCCTTATAGTAAGGTGCACCGTAACGAATCCTGCTTCCTTCGGCTTTAACATCCATCAATTCCAAATCAGGTTCCATTTGCACATGATGAGGCGAACCTGTATTCAAAAACGTATGATTTCCATGTTTTTCAACCACATTTACATCCAGCATATGAAGTTTCACAAGTTCTTTCTCAATAATGGAATCATGCATTCCGTCAACTGCCTCAAAGGTTGCTTTGTTTTTGATGATTCCCAAAAATCTGGCGAATGAAGTGATACAGCGTCCTCCATTACCACACATGCTGCTCTGGTTGCCATCGGAATTAAAATACACCATTTTGAAATCGGCAGTTGGATGGTTTTCTAATAAAATCAAACCATCGGCTCCGATACCGAATCGTCTATCACATAACTTTGCAATAAACTTGGTATTGGATTTCTCGAATGTTTTCTGACGGTTGTCAATCATCACAAAATCATTGCCTGCTCCTTGGTACTTATAAAATTCGATATTCATAGATGTGGCAAATATAAGAATAATCCCTTGCTTTTTTGGTTGTTAAACAGGCGTTAAAGTTGACGTTAAAAATCGTTAAACCTATAATATGAATTCAATAAACTGCTACTTTTAATCGTTAAGCAAATAAATAACATAATATAACCACAAATGAAAAAGATTTTAACCCTTCTATGCGTCTCTGTTTTAGGCGGTATCATGACGCTTTCTGCCTACAAACTTCTGATTGAAAAAGACACTAAATTTTTTGTTGCCTCCAACGACTCAAAGCCTACCTTTATAACGACGAGCAACACGGCTTCAAATTTACTTTATAACAATGCGAACGCACCAGACTTTACCCAAGCTGCCGAAAATGCTGTTCATGCTGTGGTTCACGTCAAAAATACATCGGTGAGTGATGGCGGCCCCATGACACTTCAGGATTTATTTTATGGGAATAGTCAACCACGTACTCAAATTGGAACTGGAAGTGGCGTTATTATTTCGCCTGATGGTTACATTATTACCAATAATCATGTTATTAATGGTGCCAAAGATTTGTCCATTACTTTAAATGACAACAAGATATACACAGCAAAATTAATTGGAACTGACGAAAAAACAGATATTGCGCTTCTGAAAATCGATGCCGATGAAGATTTGCCATACGCCACCTTTGGAGATTCAGATCAAGCGAAAGTTGGTGAATGGGTCTTGGCAGTTGGGAATCCTTTTAATTTGACTTCCACTGTCACTGCTGGAATTATTAGTGCCAAATCCAGAGATTTATCAGGAGTTAACTCACAATCCTTTATCCAAACCGATGCAGCTGTGAATCCTGGGAATTCCGGTGGTGCCTTGGTCAACATCAACGGAGATTTAATTGGAATCAATACGGCAATCACTTCGCAAACAGGCTCCTATATTGGCTATTCATTTGCGGTGCCAAGTAATATAGCCCGTAAAGTGGTGGAGGACATTATGGAATTTGGCGATGTGCAAACAGGTGTTTTGGGAGTTAACATTCTTAATACAAACTCCCAATATGCAGTTGAAAATGGTCTGAATGAAATTGAAGGCGTTTATGTAAGTGATATTGAGGAAAATTCCGGAGCTGCAAAAGCTGGCATCAAAAATGGCGATATCATCAAAAAAATTGACAACATAAAAATTTCAAAATTTGCGGATTTGAGCGGTTATTTAACCACCAAACGCCCTAATGACGTAGTTAATGTGACTGTTAAACGGGATGGCGATGAAAAAATAATTTCGGTTACACTTTCAAAAAGTGAGATTATGACTGTTGAATATCTCGATATGCAGCTTAAAAACATACCTAAACAAACTAAAGCAAAATATAAAATTGATTATGGTGTATTGGTGGTGAAGAATGAAAACTATGCACTTTATAAAAATTTAGGCATCAATCAAGGCTACATCATTACGGATATCAATGGTCAAAAAATAAATTCGGTTGATGATATAACCAAATTGCAACAAAAATATGGTGACGATATCAGCAAGATCAGCGTCATCAATACGAATGGTCAAAAAGAAAGTTTTATTTTTAAATAGAACTAGTTAATAATAGTTGGTTAAACCCTTCAGGATTTAAAATTTTGAGGGGTTTTTTTATTTATAAAAAAACACTACGAAAACGTTTGAATTATAGTATTTTTGCAAAAAATTTAAAAACAAACACTAAACCTTATTACTATGAGTTTGAACGGAGCTTATGAAAACGAATTGGCCTTCCAAGCCGACAGAAGACGTGCAACAGTTGAATTTATCAAGATTGTGAGCGACCTTTGGTACGATAAGTCCATCGAGTTGGTCCTTTTTAGAAATCAATTGATTGACAAAAATGTGAGCCAAATCTTAAACTTGCATGAATATGCAGGAGAATTTGTTGAAAAACCAATTTCAATTTTCGATTCTGTGGAGATCGCGCAAGCCATCAAACAATTGGACATTCCACAAGCTAAATTGGACATTGGGAAATTGACCTACGAATATCATTTGGAAGATCAAAAATATGGTAACGCCATGGCCTTTGTAGCAGATAAACTCAAAGGGGCAAGTAAATATGAAACCATCAAACCAAAAGATGTCGTGTTATACGGATTTGGTAGAATCGGCCGATTGGTCGCCAGGGAATTGATGACTAAAACAGGTAAAGGAAGTCAAATGCGCTTAAGAGCCATTGTGACTCGTGGCAAGATTGACCAAACCGTTTTGGAAAAAAGAGCGTCTTTATTGCGAAACGATTCTGTTCACGGCGATTTTTCTGGAACGGTGGTTGCAGATGCCAACAACAGTGCCTTGATAATCAATGGCACAACTGTCAATATCATTTCCGCAAATAATCCTGAAGATATCGATTATACAAAATATGGAATCAAAGATGCTTTGGTTATAGATAATACTGGTGCTTTTAGAGATAAGGAAGCATTGACAAGGCATTTAACCTCAAAAGGCGTAAGCAAGGTTTTGTTAACGGCTCCCGGAAAAGGGGTTCCAAATATTGTACATGGCGTCAACCATTTGGATTACAATCCCGACCAAGTAGATATTTTTTCTGCGGCTTCCTGTACAACCAACGCCATTACTCCTGTTTTAAAAGCAGTTGAAGATACTTTGGGCGTTAAATTCGGTCATATTGAAACGATTCACTCTTACACAAATGACCAAAATTTGGTAGATAATTACCATGACAAATACCGTCGCGGTCGCGCTGCTGGTTTGAACATGGTTATCACAGAAACAGGTGCTGGAAGTGCCGTTACCAAAGCATTGCCATCCATGGAAGGAAAATTGACTTCCAACGCCATTCGGGTTCCTGTACCAAACGGATCATTGGCCATTCTGAATTTGGAATTGGACAAACAAACCTCTTTGGAAGGCATCAATGCCATTATGAAAAAATACGCTCTGGAAGGCAATCTCGTTGAGCAGATCAAATATGAATTGAGTGATGAATTGGTTTCCAGCGATATCGTTGGTGTTTCAGCACCTGCAATTTATGATAGTAAAGCAACCATCGTTCGATCTGATGGTAAAAATGTACTACTTTACATATGGTACGATAACGAATATGGTTACAGTCATCAGGTGATTCGCTTGGCAAAATATATTTCCAAAGTCAGACGTTATACTTATTATTAAATCAAGACGTCCAATTATAATCAACATGCGTATATAAAAATAGCCTTACTAAATGTGAGGCTATTTGTTTGAATTGAAACAAATACTGACTAATATTCCTTATCTTGTTCAAAATTAATCACATTTAAAAAAACTTTAAAAATCTTTTCAATGTATTCCATTAAATCGCTGACCATTGCCCTATTCACATTGTTGGTATTTTACAATGTAAATGCCCAAGACAATCCTGACCAATCAGATGATGATGATAAGCTTTCATTAACCGAAGGATCTATCAACAACCAGTTTGAATATGTCATCAGGAAATCCTACAGTTACCAAGAGTTTAAAAATGTAAAAAAGGCTTGGCTATATGAGTTGAAAGCACACACGCTCGATTCATTAAAAGCCATTCAGAATGATTTGTCCAAGACGCAACAAAGTGTGGATAGTTTGGTACAGGAAATATCAACGCTGAAAACAAATTTATCCGGAACCAAGTCTAAATTGGATAATACTATTGAAGAAAAAGATAATATGGCATTATTTGGAATGTCCATGAGCAAAGCCAATTACAGCGTTATCATGTGGGCCCTTATTGGAATCT
>JBDSFP010000276.1:0-2781 GCA_039919415.1 Aquaticitalea sp.
ATAGCAGAATTTTGTTTAGTGTATTTCACCTTGGCCAAACCCGAAAAGCAAACTTGCTTTTCGGGTTTTTCATTCCCGCGCCTGACTGCCGACAGGCAGTAAAGCAGGAATCCCATGATTGGAATGACGAATTATATATTTACCAAGTATATAAGGAAAAATTGATTTTTACTGCAAACTGCCGAATGAAGACTGCCAACTTTTTCCTATCTTCGCAGTCCCGATTGTTCGGGGAAAAAATAAACAGACAATGAGTTTACAAGAGGACATCATGACAGCGATGAAGACAGCTATGAAGGAGAAAGATCAAATGGCTTTGTCCGCATTGCGAGCCGTGAAAGCTGAGATTTTATTGGCTCAAACAGAAACTGGTTCTAAAGAAGAGATTACAGAAGAACAAGAAATCAAGATTTTATCCAAATTGGTCAAACAACGGAAGGATAGCGCTGCGATTTACGCTGAACAGAATAGAGCTGATCTGTCAGACCCAGAATTGGCACAAGCTGATATCATCAGTAAGTTTTTGCCTGCTCAATTGAGTGAAGCAGAAATAGAAAAAGTAGTGTTCGACACCATTGCCCAAGTTGGAGCGCAAGGCATGAAAGATATGGGCAAGGTCATGGGCATCGTTAACCAGCAATTGGCAGGAAAGGCTGATGGAAAGACGATTTCGAATATTGTAAAAAATAAATTGTCTTAAGTTTTACAATTTTTTTGCAACAGCTAGTTTAAAATTAATTCCGAATTCAGAATTCAGAATTCAGAATTCAGAATTGGCCTCGTAGTTCAACTGGATAGAATATCAGATTTCGGCTCTGATGGTTGGAGGTTCGAACCCTCTCGAGGTCACGAATAAATAGTTTAACAAGAAAAAACGCCAAGCTTGCTTGAGCGTTTTTTCCTTTAAACTTAATTTAAATTTCAAGATACGACGTTAAACGTTTTGAGAAGTGATAAGCACCCTATCAATTTTTCCCCACAAGAAGCCTAAACACTCATTTTTCTTTCGTACATTTAATATTCTCAAATTATAATTCCCTCACAATGATAAGTTTAAACTAACGTTATGATTTCATGACCGCCATACTTCTTATTGAGCAATTTAGCTTTACCTCGAAAATCATCATTGGGATTTTCGTGACCGTATTATGTCTGATGATGGTCAGTTTTGCTCTGAAAATGATTGAAATGGGCTATGTCATGAAACATAAAAAGCCGTTTTTCGTCCACAGGCCATATTTTTTGAGGACACTGACTCACAATCAAAAATCGATTTTGGAATCACAATTCACCTTTTATAAAAAACTGAACACCAAGTATCAGCAGTATTTTGAACATCGAGTTGCTTCCTTTATAAAGGACAAGCATTTTGTAGGAAGAGAAGGCCTCGTGGTGACCGACGAGATGAAAGTGCTCATTTCGGCAACCGCCGTGATGCTAACCTTTGGATTTAGGGATTTTTATATCGGTCTTTTGGGCACGATTTTCATATATCCTGAAGAATTCTATTCTGCACTTAACGAGAGCTACCACAAAGGTGAATTCAATCCGAAACTGCAAACCTTGGTATTGTCATGGAAAGATTTTAAAATGGGTTTTGATACAGGAAAAGATAATCTTAATTTGGGAATCCATGAATTCGCCCATGCCATTCATCTCAACAGTATGAAAGAACGTGATGTGAGTTCCACTATTTTTTCGGATTCATTCAAGGAATTGACGGAATTGCTATCACATGAGGAAGCTTTAAGAAAATCCCTAATCGAATCAAAGTATTTTAGGGATTATGCCTATACCAATCAGTTTGAATTTGTGGCGGTCATCATCGAAACATTTATAGAATCGCCTTCCGAATTTAAGACACAGTTTCCAGAAATCTATGGAAAGACCAAACAGATGCTCAATTTTAATTTTGCTGGCTATTGAGTTCCCAAAGCCTTAAAAAAAAAATCGATTCTGTCAACACTATGCTGTTTTTGGATTTTGTAGCTGCTTTATAATTTGAAAACACCCATTAGAAAGAACTGATAATGGTTGTTGTCATATTTTCTGGATTCGGCATTCACGGCAAATTTGCCCATGGTACCAAGTCTGATACCAACCTTGTCACTGACCCATACAACGGTTCCCAGAACAACGTTTCCGGAGATATTAAGTTCTTCAATGTTAAAAATACCTACTCCAGTTCCTATGTAGAGATTTAACCAATCAGCATTTTTAAAGATAAGGTCGTCAAAGTAATATTTTAGAGTGGTATTTGTGGAAAAGTAAAATAAATCTTTATCAGGTCTCCCGTGATCTATATAAACGTTTTCTCTAAAGCCATTAAAGGAAAAATCCTGCTCTATGTACAAGACATTAGTCCATTTACGTTCAATGGCGAAGGCCAAAGGATATTTAAAGCCAAAACGGTATGTGTTTTTGTTTAGATCCTCAAAAGGATTACGGGTCCCAAAATTGGCGACTGTGTTGACTCCAACACTCAATAACCAATCAGAACCTGGATTTTGGGCGTATGTGGAAATTCCAAAAAACGATATACACAGAATAACAATTACTTTCTTCATAAAAAAAACTTTAATCAAAAATAGTCTATTACTTCAATATAACAAAAATAGCGAGAAATATTTTATCCGAATTTTCTTAAAACTATCGAAACAACTTGTTTTTTACAACATGTGCTCTATAACTTTTATTGAAGAAAAGCAGATACATTCGCTCTTGAATGTTCATATTGATCCATTTCATTTTATAAATCACGCGGCTAAGGTTAGGGAATCG
>JBDSFP010000031.1:0-4758 GCA_039919415.1 Aquaticitalea sp.
AGAGGCAGGAAGATATACCACCACTTGGATATATCGTGATGGGAAATGGAGAATAGTGGCCGATCATACCTCGCCAATGCCGGATTCAAAATAAATTCACTTATAATACAGTTGTTCGATTTGGACAATCATTTAATTACCTATATTAGCAAATACCTTAAAGTTATAGATAGCCCGAAAAGGACACTTTTAATTTCTATTTAAAAAATATTTTTATGAAACATACTTTAACCTGTATAGTTTTATCCATGTTGATTTCTACCGTGGTATGCGAAGCGCAAACTTCAAAGTCAATTGCAGCATATCCTGTTTCCGACCTTGCACATATAGATGTGATACTTGATTCCATAACATATTATGCAATTAGAAATGATCCTTTCATGCAAAATGAATTCGGAGTGGTCGAAATTGATACTGCTTATTACGGCGGAAAACCCAGTTATGATCTTTATATTTTGGGGCAGCTTAATTTTTTGCATCTCAGTTTGGCAAAGGGTTTTTGGGATAATCAACAAGGTGGAGGCGTATTGGTTTTTCAAACGCGTAAACCAAATATGAAGGAACCTTTGTTCAATTCTTGGAAGGCATTTTATAAAGACTCTTTATTTATTCATACCTATAAAGGGAATGAATTTACACTTGATGAAGTCATGGCATGGTATAAAACCGATACCCTCAAAGCTAAAGAACCCAACATTTTTGCTAATCTTACTTCCTATTCTGCGGACGCTTATCATAACTGGGGGATTACGGACTCAATTGTTGACTCAGGTTTGTCAATGAAAAAATTCATGGAGAGTTGGGGAGGAAAAGAGTTGGAGAATAAGCTATTTCGTTCAATTACCGAACTGCACATGACCATCAACCAACAGGAATTTAAAGAAATCAAATCTTCGTTATTGGCAAATGGTTATGAAGAGAATAAAAATGTCTTTACCCATTCATTCAATCCTCATGTTTATATAACCGTAAATGAAGAAACGGGAAATCCCAAGTATTCAAAAGTAAAATTTAAGCTTATAAAACCGGTTGCAATAAGAGAGATAGTTTTTAGCCCCAGCACAACTTTGCAATTGAATGGGGATGTAGCTTGGTTTCTTTTCAAATAAATAATGGCAAACCTATTTAGAAGTTAAAGAGGACGAAAAAAAGCATATAATTTTTATCAAAAAATATTTCAAATATTTATAGGTTAAAAACTACTAAAATTAATTTATAAAAATTAGACATATTATTTAGTTGACTCTTCTGCTACTAGGTAGCTGTAAAAACAATTCTCAATCGGAGTCTTCTGAAAATAAGGTCAGTAATCTTGACGGCGCAAATAAATTTATAGATGCATTCTATTCATTCCAAAGCGATTCATTAAAAACCACACTTTCACAAGCTTAGAAATCCCAACCAATCATTTTGTATTATCAAAAATGGGCAGAATGTGGTAACTACAAAATAATTGAAAGGCATCATTACATTGAAAAAAATGATTCACTTGTAATTTGCCCTGTCACGGTTAAGGATGATTTAATGGCTGCGCCTTAGATTAATATGAATGTCACAGATACCTTTCACCTAACAATTAAAAAAGAACAAATTCTCTCTGTTAAGACCTCTTTAAATGATCCAGAGATATCTTCTCAGGCAGAAGAATGGATAAAAAAATCCGCCCCGAATTAATTGAGGGCTATGTAAAAGATATGGGGAATTTGGGCCTTCTCCATGTGAATGTATTCATGCGATTGTAAAAGGCTTAATTGAATTTAAAGCCCAGAAAAAATCAAATTAATTTTAGAAACTCTAAATTTTCTGAATTGAGGCAAGAACAATAATTTAAGAATATTTTCTTGACTTCTTTTCTATCAGCTCCTACTTGTTCTATCTCCATTTCTCCCCCAATCTCGGTATTGTCTGAAAATGAACAGTTCTCTACTTTTGAACTTGGATGTGAATTTAATAATGGGATGCTTTTTTGTTTTTTATAATTATTGATGGCTGAAAAAAAAACGAAATTCATATCTGCCCCCGTTGGTGTCCTGGACACTAAATAAAGTAGTTGAACCATACACATTCAAAATCAGAACTAAATAACATGGAACAAGTATCATCAATTTCCCTCAAAACACCCCAGGCTGCACCAACAGCGCAAAAAGAACGAATTGACCTTCTGGACAGCCTTCGTGGCATTGCAATCCTTGGGATACTGATGATGAACCTGCCGTCATTTGGTATTGGAGCCTACAACCCGCTAGTCAATAATGAAACGGGCATTAATTATTTCATCTGGTACTTTGTTGAACTGATTCCTGATGGCACACAGCGGGCTATCTTCTCCATGCTGTTTGGTGCGGGGGTTATTTTGTTTCTTTCTGCCAAAGAAAAAAATTTGCCCGGGATGTTGCCTGCACAGTACTTTGTACGTCGCATGTTATGGCTCATCGTTTTTTCACTCATAGATGTATATCTTTTGTTATGGCATGGCGATATTTTATTTGATTATGCCTGCATGGGTTTTATACTGTTTGCCTTCCGCAACCTGCCGGCTAAAAAATTATTGATAGCTGCGTTTGTATGTATGGTGTTTATGTCAGTAAGAGAGAACAGGAATCTGTACCTGGATAAAGAGGTCATACATACAGGCGAAAATATAGCTGCCATGGATACCACCATTACCAAATTGAGCCTTCTTCAAAAACAAAAATTAAATGAAATGAAGGACTTTAAAGAGGAGACGAGCATTGCTACCATGCGAAAACGCTTTGAAAAAAGCAAGGAAATAATGCACAGTGGCTACAGTGCAATTTATTCGTTTCGCGCAAAAAGATACCTTGATACAATAGTAAAGTACACTTACCTCGAGTTATGGGATATTCTGCAGTTTATGTTTATAGGCATGGCATTCTTCAAAATGGGCATACTTACCGGAAAGGCCAAGACAAAGGTCTATGCATGGATGTGTATTATTGGTTTAGGTGTTGGGATGGGGCTTGCACATTTACGCTTACAATCAATCATCCACTTGAATTTTAACTGGTTTGAATATGCACGGCAATCGATGTTTGATTGGTATAATATCGACCGCACATTTCGCTCCCTTGGCTTTTTTGCCTTGGTAATGTTGATTTATAAATCGGGCATTTTTAAGTGGTTTTTTAAAATAATGCAACCTACCGGCCAAATGGCATTCACCAATTACCTTGGCCAGTCAATACTTTGTGCAATCGTGTTTTATGGCTTTGGATTCGGTCTGTACGGAAATTTACAGCGTTATGAAGCTTACCTGGTGTTATTAGGAATTTGGGCTTTTCAAATCATTTTTTCAAACCTCTGGCTGCGCCATTTCAATTTTGGCCCGCTGGAATGGGCATGGCGGAGTTTGACCTATTGGAAGATGCCAGTAATGAAAAAATAATTGATAACGAATAATATAACTAACGAAATGAATATCTTTAATATCATATTATTTGTAGTGGGACTTTGCGGATTTTTACCGTTGTTAATTATTCTTTATAAAAGAAAAAGGGTGAAAAATATTCTGAGAACTGGGCTACAGGCAAAAGCAAGGGTATATAATATCGGCAGAATTGTAAGCCCGCCCACTGACATAGTGTTTTACAGCTTTTATGCTGCTAACCGTACCGAAAGCTATACAGGGAAATTAACAACCAGACGGGGCATGTACCAGATAAATGATGTTCTGGACATCTATTATCTACCACAAAACCCAAAACGAAACAGCATGGATGGTGCTTGGAAATCAGGCGGAATATTAGTGTTTGGTGTAGTGATCGCCGTGTTTGTTCTTTTTGCTGTTTATAAATTGTATAGGATGTTTTACTATGGTGAAATGGAATAACTTTCACCAGAATGCTAAGAAAGGTTTAGCAGAAAAATGATGCCTGATCTCATAAAACCATGTTAGATTTCCATTACCAAAGAGTAAATAAAATTAAAGATAACTTCAATACATAATACTGATGAAAAATTTAACCACTCTTTATAGATCCACCTTTCTGATGTTGTTGGCTTTTCTATACAGCTTTGCCTGTGTGGCTCAATTACAGGAAATAGAATCAAGCAAAATCGACTGGACAACAGTCGGAGAAATAAAATGGCTCGCCAATACAAAAGCCAGCCTAAAATATTTTGTTTCGAGCAATGACTCTATCTACGACTTGAACCTGCAGGACGATGAAAAATTAATGAACAGTAGGGAAATGACAGTGAGGAAATATTTTAGTATTAAGTATAGTGGCGTAGATAATACCACTGGAAAGTTGTACGAACTGCTCATTTCTTTTTTCAGAGGTCAGAACCAGAAAGATAAAAAACTGGTAAAAATATTCAAATTAGGGGACGAAATGGTACATATACAGCACTATCCTAAGTTGATGGGTGCAGCCATTATGTTTTCAACCAAGGAAAACCATATTGTGTTTACAGAAAATGAGTTGAAAAAATTGTTTGGAAAGTAAATGTCAACATCAAGAATAAATATAAAATCAAGCACGAAGATAAATGGTGGTTGAGTTATTTATAAGTTTTAATAGGCTGGAAAGGCTATGGTGGCAATTGACTTATGGGAAAAGATTGGATTTAAGAAAAGTAAAATGCAAAATCCACTTGAAACAATCGCTGGAAAGAATAATCTTAAGTTAGTGCGATGATGAAGCGTCGGGGAAATAGTTAGAAATCACTTATTTGAATTGTTTCTGAGGAAAACAATACCAGAAAATCTAAACAGTTAAAATCAAAAATTATGTC
>JBDSFP010000317.1:0-9708 GCA_039919415.1 Aquaticitalea sp.
AATCTCGGTCTTCTTTTCCAAGATGTGCTGTACTCAACTCTGGCCGTATGATCCAATCGGCTGCTTGAGGAATGTCAAAAAAACAGCTTTTGCAGAAGCCCTGTCGGTAAATGGGTTTGTTCAATCCACAGTTCAAACATTGGAAGCCAACCAATTGAATGGTCACGGTTTTATCCAACAATTGGTTCATATGGATGAAATCGTTTTCAAATACGAGATAGTATTGTATGGGATGTGCAAACTCTGTATCCATTTTTGTTAAAACTCCTTGGTACTGCATGAAAAAAAGTGTTATTTTAGAACTCTAAAGATACTAACAAAATGCCAATTCCTATTGTCAACTCGATTGCTGCTTGGTTCTTGAAAAAACGATTCCACCAAATAGAATTATTTCTAAAATACCCGAACGAAGTACAGAATGAGCTGCTGATGGAACTCATAATGATGGCAAAAGACACAGAGATTGGGAGGTTTTACGATTTTTCATCTATCAAAGATTACCGAACTTTTGCAGAACGCTTGCCAATTTCCACCTACGAAGACAACCAAGCCAATATAGAACGTTCAAGACAAGGCGAAAGCAATATTTTTTGGCCGACGCCCATCAAATGGTTTGCAAAATCCAGCGGCACGACAAGTGCCAAAAGTAAATTCATTCCTGTGAGTTACGAATCGCTGGAAGATTGCCATTATGCTGCGAGCAAGGATCTGCTATGCATGTATCTTAACAATAATGAGAACTCCCAAATGTTTACAGGAAAAAGCCTTCGACTGGGTGGTAGTAAAGAATTGTATAGTGAAAATGGGACTGTGTTTGGTGATCTGTCAGCAATATTGATTGACAATATGCCATTTTGGGCAGAATTCAGCAGCACCCCGAGTAGTCGTGTGTCATTAATGAGCAATTGGGAGCACAAAATGCAAGCCATTGTGGACGAAACCATCCAAGAAAATGTGACCAGTCTCGCTGGCGTGCCATCATGGATGTTGGTCTTGCTGCATAATGTTCTTGAAACCACTGGTAAGGATAATCTATTAGATGTTTGGCCAAATTTGGAAGTCTATTTTCATGGAGGCGTCAGTTTCAATCCGTATGTGAATCAATATAAAAGCATCTTACCTAAAAAGAATTTCAAATATTACGAAATATATAATGCCTCTGAAGGATTTTTTGCCATTCAGGACCAGAACAATTCAAGCGAACTATTGCTTATGCTGGATTATGGTATTTTTTACGAATTCATTTCCATGGACGCTTATGGCACGCCGGAACAGAAAATCATTCCTTTGAGTGAGGTAGAAACCAGCAAGAATTACGCCGTGGTCATTACCACCAACGCCGGATTGTGGCGCTATAAAATTGGGGACACCATTCGCTTTACATCAATTGATCCGTATCGCATCAAGGTTTCGGGGCGCACAAAACATCATATCAATGTTTTTGGTGAGGAACTCATTATCGAAAACGCCGAAGATGCCCTAAAAAAAGTCTGTAAAAAGACCAAAGCAGAAATCATTGATTATACGGTTGCGCCAATTTTTATGGAAGGCAGGGAAAAAGGTGCCCACGAATGGTTGATTGAATTCAAAACCCCTCCGAATAATATAGACCTCTTCAACGAACTTTTAGATAACGCTTTAAAATCGTTAAACTCAGATTACGAGGCCAAACGGTTCAACAACATCACGCTCAACAGGCCCACAATTCATATCGCACGTCGACAGTTGTTTTATGATTGGCTGAAGCATCATAATAAGCTGGGTGGCCAACACAAAGTCCCTCGCCTTTCCAACACACGTCATTATCTTGATGAATTGTTGGGAATGAATAATACTGGTCTGGCCTAACCAAATTAGTATTGATTGTATATCCATAAATTTTAAGAAGGTAATAATATATTGTTTTTGGGATATTTTGTTTTTTTACGCGTCAATAACTGAATAGCCTAATTTCAATAAGTGCAATGGTCTTAAATTTAAGTAAAGTGTTTTATTTTTTGTCTTCGTTATAAAACACTTTCCTTTTAACGGAAAAAAATACATTCCCGTTTCATATAACGAATTTAAATTATGCTTTATCTAAAATTAGGGCAGGTAGTTTTCATCTTACAAATATGCGACTATATTTACATCACGGTAATCCAATCAGCACTATTCATTTATCGATATTTGATTATCACAACCAGAAAAAAATCCCTCCTTATTATATTCAAAATATTGTGCGAGCAATGTTAGTTTTTTAAATCCAAACAAATAAAAACCACCCTGAAAAGAGTGGTTTTATTTTTTATCGGTACTTAAATTTTCTCTTAGGAAACCGCTTTCAATCGCTTTATAGTTGTTTTGGAAATTTTATCTTCTGCATAACTTTTGGTTACATTCAGCTTTTTCTCTTGGTTGCTGGGCATTTCGAACATGGCATCGGTCAAAATCTCTTCACAGAGCGATCGCAAACCTCTCGCTCCCAATTTGTATTCAATTGCTTTTTCAACAATGAAATCCAAAGCACCATCGGTGATCGTGAATTCAATATCGTCCATTTCAAACAATTTTTTGTATTGTTTGATGATGGCATTTTTAGGCTCGGTCAAGATGGCCCGCAAGGTTTTGGCATCGAGCGGATCCATATATGTTAACACAGGCAACCGTCCGATGATTTCCGGGATCAATCCAAAATCCTTCAAATCCTTTGGAATGATGTATTGCAGAATATTATCAGAATCGATCAAATCCTCGTGTGGTGCTTTGTAACCAATGGCTGCCATATTCAATCGTTTGGAAATGAGTTTTTCAATCCCATCAAATGCACCTCCAGCGATGAACAATATGTGTTCTGTATTCACTTCGATGAATTTTTGGTCCGGATGTTTACGGCCTCCTTTTGGCGGAACGTTCACAACTGTTCCTTCCAATAATTTTAATAGGGCTTGTTGCACACCTTCTCCAGAAACATCACGGGTAATGGATGGATTGTCACTTTTTCTAGCGATTTTATCGATTTCATCAATGAAAACGATGCCCTTTTCGGCTTTTTCGAGATTATAATCTGCAGCTTGCAATAAACGTGTCAAAATACTTTCGACATCTTCCCCAACATACCCAGCTTCCGTCAAAACAGTTGCATCTACAATCGCCAATGGCACATTCAGCATTTTTGAAATGGTTCTTGCGACCAAGGTTTTCCCGGTGCCTGTACGGCCAACCATGATGATATTGCTTTTTTGGATTTCGATGTCATCTTTTGATGCTGGCTGCAATAATCGTTTGTAATGGTTATAAACAGCTACAGACATCACTTTTTTGGTGTATTCCTGACCAATGATGTACTCATCCAAAAAGGCCTTGATTTGCATCGGTTTTTTGAGCATCAATTCGGATGATAATTCTGAATTGCCAGATTGCTTGGATTCTTCCAACACAATGCCATGTGCTTGTTCGATACAACGGTCGCAAATGTGGGCATCGAGACCTGCAATCAATAAATTGGTTTCCGGCTTTTTCCTACCACAAAACGAACATTCTAATTCTTCCTTTGCCATACTATTTTAAATTCCAAACTTAAAATTCCCTGTCTACCGACGAGGCAGGCAAATTCCAATAATTACATTGGAAGGGAAATTTAATTTGTATTATTTACTTTTATTTCTTGCCAATACCTCATCTATCATCCCATATTCCATGGCTCTATCGGCTTTCATCCAATAGTCACGATCACTGTCTTCGTATACTTTCTCGTAACTCTGACCTGTGTGCTTACTGATGATGTTGTATAATTCCTGTTTTAAAGCGATAATTTCACGAGCTGTGATTTCGATATCACTTGCTTGTCCTTGTGCACCACCAAGAGGTTGATGTATCATCACTCTTGAATGCGTCAAACCGCTTCTTTTTCCTTTTTCCCCTGCACATAACAAAACGGCTCCCATGGAGGCTGCCATTCCTGTACATATGGTTGCCACATCTGGTTTGATCAATTGCATGGTGTCGTAAATTCCAAGTCCTGCGTACACACTTCCTCCTGGCGAATTAATATATATTTGAATATCCTTAGCTGAATCTGTACTTTCCAGAAATAATAACTGAGCTTGGATGATATTAGCCACTTGATCGTTGATTGCAGTTCCCATGAAAATGATGCGGTCCATCATCAAACGGGAGAATACGTCAAAGATGGCCACGTTCATGTGACGCTCTTCAATAATATTGGGAGTCAGACCAACAGGATACATGCTACTCATGATTTTGTTGTAATAGGTACTGCTCACACCTTGGTCTTTTATTGCGAATTTTTCAAATTCTTTTGCGTAATCCATAGATTTTTTTCTTTCAATTTAAGGGTTCAAAAAAAGCGTAAAACCTCACAGTTTTACGCTCTAAATATAAGGATTTAATTTATAACTTTAACTGTAGAATTCCTTTACAAAATTGTCGTAAGTCATCTCTTTAACTTTCACATTGACTTCTTTTTTGTAAAGTTCCAATAATTTTTGGCTCATTAATTGTTCTGACAACCGTTTTACTTCTTCTTTATTGGAAAGGATTCTGGATGCAATACTGTCCAATTCCTCCTCGGTAGGATCCATTTGGCCAAACTGTGCCATTTGCACTTTGATCATTTGTTTTGAAAAATCCTTTAAATTATCAAACGTTACTTGCAACTTGTGGTCTTCGATCAATTTACCTTCAATCAATTGATAGCGCATACTTTTTTCGGACTTGTCATATTCTTCTTTGGCTTGGTCGGCATCTATTTGATCTTCACCAGCAGTTTGCATCCAACGTTGTAAGAAAGTTGCTGGCAAGTCGAATTTTGTATTTTCCACTAAATATTCGGTCACATCGTTCAAGAATTTTTGGTCTCCCTGTTGAGAGAATTGTTTTTCGGAATCTGCCTTGATTTTATCCTTCAGTTCAGTTACAGTTGTTACGGTTCCCTTTCCGAATAATTTATCAAACAGATTTTGATCCATATCAGCCAATTCCCTTGTATTGATTTCGCTTATGGTAAAATTAACATCAACATCCAAACCATGGGCATCATCGTGCGACACTTTCAAAAAGTGCATCAAATCGTGGTCATCCTCAAACAAGCCTTTGGTATTTAATGTGACCACATCGCCAACTTTCGCACCCACAAACTGTTTTTCGGTGGCTTTCCCTTTGAATTTATCTAAAGTAAAAGTTGCTTTATTGTTGATGTTCTTATTTTCATTCACAAAAGTGCTGGTGATTTCAGAATCCTTCAATACAGTACCTTGGGAAATCAATTTTCCATATTGTTTGCGGATATTTTCCACTTGATTGTCGATCATTTTTTTGTCGGCAACGATGTTATATTGCGTGATTGGGTTTTTGGTTTTCAATACCACATCGAATTCTGGAGCCAAGCCCAAATCAAATTCAAAAGAAAACGATTCGGAATCCCAATCCAATTTTTCCTGTGCTTTTGGAAGCGGATTGCCTAGGACATCCAATTTTTCTTCGGTCAAATATTTGTTCATGGCATCTTGCAACAACTTATTGACCTCATCAACCAATACTGCTTTTCCGTATTGTTTTTTGACCATGGTCATAGGCACATGTCCTTTTCTAAACCCAGGAATGTTTGCCGACTTGCGGTAATCCAAAAGGATTTTTTCAACTTTATCGCTGTAGTCTTCTTTAGCGATATCCACTTTCACAACTGCATTCAATGCATCGATGTTTTCTCTTGTAATGTTCATATAATGATTAATAAAGCCAAATCGGCGCTTTAATGATATAATAATTTCCGTTGCCAGTAAATATCCCATGAAAAAGCGGGATTAGTTCAACTGATGCCTTTTTTTCATCGCAAAAAGCTATTTAAAAAAAAGCTTGTTTCACTAAAAAATTGGGACGCAAAAGTACGTATTCTTAAACATCCCAACAAATTTTTTAACAGGTTGTGTTAAGGTCTATTTTTTATCCTCCTTTAAGATTGAAAACAGAATCGATTCTAAAAACGATAAGAGCAAACTAAATAGCAGAGCGATCCAAAAGCCACTGACTGCAAATCCGTCCAAAAACTCACTTGCCAAAAGAATGATGCATGCATTGATGACCAAAAGGAATAGTCCGAGGGTGACGATTGTGATTGGCAATGTGAGAATGACCAGGATCGGTTTTAAAATGGCATTCAACAATGCCAAAACAATGGCAACGATGATGGCACCTGTAAAACCCGCGACGTCAACCCCTGGAAGAAATTTTGCCAAGATTACGACTGCAACGGCTGTAAGCAATATTCTAATGATTAGGCTCATATATTGTAAGTTGTTTAGTGTTCAGTTGATTAAATATAGCCATATTATGCGATAAATTCATTTACGACCTCAAAAAAGTCAGTTGGATTTTCAGCATGTAACCAATGACCGGCGTTTGAAATGGTCTCGATTTTTGCTTTTGGAAAATGGGTTTTGATGATGCCTTCGTCGTGGAAAGAAATATATTCGGAACGATCTCCCCTCAAAAACAAGGTATCCTTCTCAAATTTTGAATGTATGGGCAAGGCTTCTCCAACTTCATTGTCGTTTTCTTGTAAGGATTCGAGATTTAGTCGAAGCGCTAATTTTTCCTTTGTTTCCCAATATATATTTTTTAAAAGAAACTGTCGCGTTCCGAAATCTGGAACATATCGTTTTAATTGTTCATCAGCCTCTCCTCTACTTTTAAGATTGTCGAATTCGAGTGAGGACAATCCCTTCAGAATATCCTCGTGATGTGTTGGATAATATCTTGGGGAAATGTCGGCAATGATCAATTTTTCAATTAGTTCGGGATATTCCACGGCAAATAGCATGGCCGTTTTTCCGCCCATTGAATGTCCCAATAAAATAATGTCTTTAAGATGATGTTGCTCAATATAGACTTTCAAATCTTGAACCATAACTTCGTAATTGAATTCATCACTATGAAAACTTCGTCCATGATTACGCAAATCCAACAAATGCACTTCATAATTGTGTTCGCTCCATTTCGTGCCCAAAGTCTTCCAATTGTCGCCCATCCCCAAAAATCCGTGGAGAAAAATGAAAGGTTTTCCTTGTCCTAATATGTTTGAATGAAGAAGCATCTGTGATTAACGATTTTTGATTTACGAATTATGATTTGAGAAATTCCAAAATAAAAGCACCAAATTCCAATTCCTGCAACTTTAAACTGTGACTGAAAACTGTGGACTCACTTTAACCGATGCAAATACATATTGACCACGTTCTCAATTCCCAAATACAGACTTTCAGAGATCAACGCATGTCCAATGGAAACTTCCAACAAATCAGGAATATGGTTTTTGAAAAATTGAATGTTGTCCAGAGACAGATCATGACCTGCATTGATTCCAAGTCCAAGGGAGTTTGCCAAAACGGCACAATCCGTATAAGGTTTGATGGCCATTTCATTTCCCAAACCATATTGATGGGCAAAAGCTTCGGTATATAATTCTATTCGATCGGTTCCTGTGGCTTTGGCGCCTTCAATCTGGTTCCGTACAGGGTCGACAAAAATCGAGGTTCTGATATCATTGTTTTTGAATTCCTTGATGATTTCCTTTAAAAAATCCTTATGTTTAATGGTGTCCCACCCAGCGTTTGAAGTTATGGCATCATCGGCATCTGGCACCAAGGTCACTTGTGTCGGTTTGACATCCAAAACCATATCCATGAATTGACGGATCGGGTTGCCTTCAATATTATATTCGGTACTGACGATGGGTTTTAAATCATAAACATCCTCATATCTAATATGGCGCTCATCAGGTCGCGGATGAATGGTAATACCTTGTGCACCAAAGGTCTGAACATCTTTGGCGAATTGCACTAAATTGGGCACATCGCCTCCTCTCGCATTTCTCAAGGTTGCAATCTTGTTGATATTCACACTTAATTTTGTCATGGATTTTAACTTTGATCCAACAAAAATACAAAGTAGTACAGGCTTTTTGTGGTTATTTTTAATTATTTTGCATCAGATAAAATCGATTATGCTTTTACAACAATTCATTTTAAACGACATCAAACCCTTGAACATCCACGACAAAGTCAGCGACTTGAAGATGATGTTCAACGAATTGACCTTTTCTCACGTTCCTATAGAAAACGAAGGCGTTTATGTGGGATGCATTTCCGAAAATGACGCCCATTGTTTTGAAGGTGAAAAAACAATCATCGATTGCAATTATGCGTTTGAAGGCTTTTATGTCAGAGAGAGCACGACTTGGTTGGATATTCTTGAAGAATTTGCCCAAAACTCGTGCAACATTATGCCTGTTTTGAATGTAGAAAACAAGTATTTGGGCTATTACGAATTGAATGACATCATCGGACTTTTTAATGAAACACCATTTTTTGCAGAGCCAGGAGGCATTTTGATTATTGAAAAAGGCGCTTTGGATTATTCTTTTAGTGAAATCAGCCAAATTGTCGAAACCAATGACGCCAAACTTTTAGGAGCCTTTATCTCTAAAATGGAGAGTGATGTAGTTCAAATAACTTTAAAAATAGGCGCTTCGGGATTGAACGATGTCATTCAGACTTTTAGACGTTATAGTTATAATATTGTTTCGGGACATGAAGAGGATACCTATGTTGAAAGCCTGAAAGAGCGATCGGAATATTTAAAAAAATATCTTGATATTTAAGCATGAAAATCGCCATCTACGGACAATATTATCAAGGGAACACGCATCTAAGCATTCAAAAATTATTGGATGTTTTGCTCAAGAAGAAGTTGGAAGTTTTCATTGAATCTGATTTTTTTAATCTGATTCAAAAGGAAGATGCAGACTTTCGCAAATACGATACTTTCAATACTTTCGAAACATTGGATGAATCCTTTGGATTGCTGATCAGTATTGGGGGGGATGGTACTATTTTGAGAGCCATTACCTATGTGCGTGATTTAGGGATTCCCATTGTGGGCATCAATACGGGTCGGCTTGGTTTTTTGGCTACCATTCAGACCAACCAAATCGAAATTGCCATTGAAAGCATTCTGGAAAAGCGTTACAAAATCTCTGAACGAACGCTGTTATGCGTTAAAACCATCCCAGAAAACAAAGATATTCTGCATACGAACTTTGCGTTGAACGAAATCGCTGTCAGCAGAAAAAACACAACGTCGATGATTACGGTGTCAACCCACCTCAATAAAGAATATTTGACCTCATATTGGGCTGATGGTTTGATTGTCTCGACACCAACAGGCTCCACGGGCTACTCTTTGAGTTGTGCTGGTCCCGTGATTACGCCTGACGCCAATAATTTTGTGCTGACTCCTATTGCACCACATAATTTAAGCGCAAGACCTTTGGTCATTCCCGATGATACAGAAATCCATTTAAAGATTGATGGTCGGGAAGATGATTATTTGATTTCTTTGGATTCTCGCATTGCAACCTTGCCCAATGCCACAATCATCACCATAAAAAAAGCACCATTCAAAATTAAAATGGTAGAACTTTTGAGTGAAAGTTTCATTGATACGCTTCGGAAAAAATTGCTTTGGGGCGAAGACAAACGCAATTAAACAATAAAATCCCATAAATACTGTTTCTCAGTAATACTATTCCCCTCAAATTGTTATAGGCCATTCATATTTATTATATTTGCAAACTTTTAAAATTTTATGAGGTATTTAATCTTGATTTTATGTAGTGTCTGTTTTGCACAAAAAGCACAGTCCCAAATT
>JBDSFP010000342.1:0-3804 GCA_039919415.1 Aquaticitalea sp.
ACTCAAAAGTATTGATTGTACACTCTGACATGATTGCGGTAACAAATCAACTACTTAATTTTTATCATATTACAGACATCTTTTCACATCAGGAAACCGGAATTTTAATTACCTATGAGCGTGACAAATCCTTTGCCCGTTTTTGCAAAAACAATTTTATTGAATGGCACGAAAACATTCATAACGGTGTGCAACGGGGACTTCAAAATAGGGAACAATGGTTTGAAAAGTGTAATGATTATTATGAAATTGAGCCATTAAAATTTGAACCAAAGCCCAATCAATTGTTTTCCCTTGAAACCATTGAAAATTTAGAAACCTCATTCAAGATTCCAAATTTGGAGACCAATGCTGAAGCACCTTTCCAAAAAGGTGGCCGAACGATGGGCCTAAAATATTTGGATTCATTTCTGGACAATCGATACCAAAATTATATGTTTCACATCTCCAAACCCGAATTGGCGCGTAAAGGATGCAGTCGCATTTCGCCATACATCGCTTGGGGAAATCTATCGATTCGAGAAGTGTATCATCGTGCCTATCATCTCAAAAAAAATTCGGACAACAAAAAACCGCTTGAAGCTTTTATGTCGCGATTGCGATGGCAAGCACATTTCATTCAAAAGTTTGAAATGGAGCACACAATGGAAGAAGCCAGCATTAATAAAGGGTTTCATAAGTTGAAAAAGGAAATTTCAGAAACCTATCAAATCGCTTGGAAAACAGGTAAGACCGGATTTCCTCTCATTGATGCCTGCATGCGCTGTCTGAACGAAACAGGATATCTGAATTTTAGGATGCGCGCGTTGGTAGTATCTTTTTTTACGCATAACCTATGGCAACCTTGGCAAGAAGCAACGACCCATTTATCGCAAATGTTTCTCGATTTCGAACCTGGCATCCACTTTCCGCAGTTGCAAATGCAAGCTGGTGAAACCGGAACGAACACACTTCGCATTTACAATCCTGTCAAAAACAGTTATGAACATGACCCCGAAGGCGTTTTTATCAAAAAATGGGTGCCCGAATTGAAAGAATTGCCACTTCGATTTGTCCATGAACCATATCTGATGACTGAAATGGAACAAGGATTCAACGATTTTAAATTGAGTGTTGATTATCCTTTCCCAATAGTGGATATGGATGAAACGCGAAAAAAGGCAAGTGATACCTTGTGGAATCTTCGCAAGAATAACGTGGTTAGAAGAGAATCAGAACGCATTCTAAAAAAACATACGTTGCCAAATAGAAAGCTTTCCTAACTAAATCGAAATATAAAAATTCTGTTATATTCATTATGTTAATTTTTGTTTAATCTTTAATAATAAAAGTTAAACATTTTGTAAATTTGCGTATATTTATTAGTATGATATTAGATACCACATATTCCAATAAGGAACATATTGAACTCATCAATGATTTGGTGGGAAAACCCTTTGGTTTGATGCAATCCATCAAAATGAAAGGTATAGGATCCAAACGAATGATGATTGAAAAGGTAAGTCCAAATATGAAGCAATATCTTAATACTGTGGATGACGTGAATTATGCTAATCTCGAATTACGCCCTATAGGATTGCTTATCAGAATCAACAAAGGTTTAAAAAATTATACGTGGATCATTCCATATTACCAATTGGTCATTTATAAGACTGATGGAAGCAGTATCCATGCACAAGGCCGTTTTATTCACTTTAGAAATAACATCACCTTTAAGGAGAACAAGACTTTTTTCGATAAATTATTGAATGAAAAAGTAAAATACGAAGCACAATACAACATCCTGCAATGATATTGACCGATAGACAAAAGGACCGAATTATTGAAATGGCTTGGGAAGATCGCACACCTTTTGAAGCCATCAACTATCAGTTTCAACTTTCTGAGCAGAGTGTGATTGAACTCATGCGTCGTGAGATGAAATTGAGCAGCTTCAGAATGTGGCGAAAACGCGTCCAAGGTCGTGTAACAAAGCATCAAAAATTAAGAATATTCGAACAGGGTCGTTTCAAATGTTCTAGACAAAAACAGATAACCCATAATTCAATATCCAAACGCTAACGTTGCTTTGCTCTCGTTAATTAATAACTAGAGACAGCACAAAAAAAAGAACATATGATAACAGAAGAAAAAACAAAAACACACACAAATGGCTATAAACTGAATGGTTTCACTTTAGAAGACATTGGGGATGATCATTTATTTACAGGATTGGAAACACCAATGAAAACGGATGCTTTCAAACTTTCTGACAAAGAAAAAAAACATCGAATTGCACTTCTTTTTGAAG
Source organism: Aquaticitalea sp. (assembly GCA_039919415.1). Classification (GTDB taxonomy): domain Bacteria; phylum Bacteroidota; class Bacteroidia; order Flavobacteriales; family Flavobacteriaceae; genus JBPOFM01. The sequence goes on from JBDSFP010000342.1 coordinate 2,291, forward strand.
AAATAATGGATGTGATGGGAATGGATTTAACAGATGATTCTCTAAAGGGCACACCAGAAAGAGTAGCTAAAATGTACATTGATGAAATTTTTTCAGGTTTGAATCCTGCCAATAAACCAAAAATCGCCTTGTTCGACAATAAATATCAGTACAATCAAATGTTGGTAGAAAAAAACATTACATTCTACTCTAATTGTGAACATCATTTTGTGCCGATAATTGGAAAAGCCCATGTGGCATATATTTCTTCTGGAAAAGTAATTGGCTTGTCAAAGTTGAATCGCATCGTACAGTATTATGCAAAACGTCCGCAAGTTCAGGAACGCTTGACCAACCAAATTGCGGAAGAATTAAAGCATATTTTAGGAACCGACGATGTGGCCGTCATCATTGATGCAAAACATTTATGCGTTTCATCACGCGGTATCAAGGATGAATCGTCCGCCACAGTTACTTCCTATTACGGTGGAAAATTCGGCTCCCCGGAAAAAATCGCCGAATTACAAAATTATATAAAAGATTAACAATATGGATATCATTAACGAAGCACTCGAATTTGAGCAGACTAAAATGAAATCGCTGTCCACTAGCGACAGGGTTGAAATTTCAAGAAGAGCCAAAACTTTGATTTTAGATTTAAATGAAATCTACAAGCGCAAGAAAGATGAACAAATCATGGACCTTATGAAACGTTTGACTGCCATTAAGCAAAAAGTAGAAAAACGTTTGAAGTTTAGAGCTTAAAATAGTATAAAAGAGTTATTTATTATTGGGTGATTAAGTCTATACTTATAGACATCCCAATAACACAATAACTCAACAACACATCAGGTAATTATCTCAAACAAATGAAAACCATCATCATCGTTGGCGGCAGTAAAGGCATTGGTAAAGCAATAGCCCAACGACTGCTTCCCACTCATAATATTATCAACATCAGCCGAACGGCACCGGAATACAAGCATGAAAATTTGACGCATTATTCCTGTGATATCCTAAATGATGAATTACCAAAACTTGATAATGCCGATGGTTTGGTCTATTGCCCGGGAAGTATCAATCTAAAACCCATCGCTCGATTGAGTTTGGATGATTTTAGAGAAGATTTTGAAATCAATGTTTTGGGCGCTGTCAAAAGCATTCAAACCTATTTGGAGATTCTCAAAAAAGGTGATAAACCCTCCATTGTTTTGTTCAGCACAGTGGCCGCGAAATTAGGGATGCCATTCCACTCTAGCGTTGCGGCTTCAAAATCGGCAGTTGAAGGTTTGGTAAAATCGTTAGGTGCTGAAATGGCGACAACTTTACGAATCAATGCTATTGCACCAACGGTTACGGATACGGATTTGGCAGCGAAATTACTGCGGAACGAAAAAATGATTGAAAACATCATGGAACGACATCCCCTTAAAAAATTTCTGAAACCTGATGAGGTTGCCGATATGGCCGAATTTCTCCTTTCGGATAAAGCCGCCTCCATTTCAGGTCAGGTCTTTGAATTGGATTGTGGGATT
>JBDSFP010000125.1:0-5422 GCA_039919415.1 Aquaticitalea sp.
CCAAATACCAATAAACAATGGTTTCGGGTTTTGAATGGGCAATTTTTAGAATCAGGCTATTTGTGCGACCGTCAAAATCCTTTGGAAGAAAAATGGTATTATTATCTTTTGGATAAATGAATTGCATCTTTACGGCATCGTCGACCAGACAATCTTCCCGGAATGGCGGCAACGATTTATAGAAGGGATTTTTTACCTTGTAATAATATTCCATTAAGGGCGGTAATACGAACCACGATTTATGCACCATATTATTTACGTCGTCGCAGGATGAATTGATTTGAAATTGTTCACTTCTATCTAAATGTACTAACACATGATAGGGGCAAGGTGAGGTTTTCAAACCACTGACCTGTATGAATTTTTGAACTACCTCATCACAATTTGGAGACGCTCGGTAACCACTTTTGACACAGATATCCACTTCCTGCATTTCGTCATAAGGTTTTGCAAACCAATTGCTATTGGGAAGTAAGTCAAAAACATCAAACAATATGGGAGCAGCGGCCTGTACTCCCACCAATCCAGGACGACCTTCGCCATCGGCATTGCCTACCCAAATACCGACTACATAATCTTTCGTTGTGCCAATAGCCCAGGCATCACGAAATCCAAAACTGGTTCCTGTTTTCCAAGCGATTTGTTTCGAACTGTCATAAAACTCCCAATTTTCATCCCCTTCCGGACGATTGGCGTCTTTCAAACTTTCAAAGGTCAAATAAATGGAGGCGGCGTCAAACAATGTTTTTTCTGTTGATTTCCTTCCAAAATCAATAGTTTTCCCTTCCAAAAAAGTAGGTTCACAATATTCATTTGAAAAATATTCGCTCGATGTTTCATTATAATGATTCAAGGTCGAAGACATATTTGCATAGCTTTTGCACAAATCCCACAAATTGCTTTCTGCACCTCCCAAAATCAAGGATAAACCATAATGATTGGCATTGTATTTTAAATCTTTCAACTGCAATGCTTTCAAATAATGATGGAATCTTTCCAAACCGAACGATTGAAGCATCCGAACCGCAGGAACGTTTAAAGAACGCGACAAAGCACGACTTGCCGGGACTGCACCATCATAACTCTTGTTGAAATTCTCGGGATTATAATTTCCAAATTGTGAAGGCACATCGGCAACCAAAGTGTTTGGTAATATATCACCAGCATCGAGCATCGCTGCATAAAGAAATGGTTTCATGATACTGCCTGTACTTCGGGGTTTGTCAATGACGTCCACATCTTTTTCATGGGCCTTATCGGTCGGCGAATTACCGACATACGCCAAAACTTTTCGATTTTTAACATCTAAAATCAAAACAGCAATATTGTAAATTTCATTTTGGCTCAAGGTGTTGTAATAATTGGAGACAATGCGGTTGGCCTGCTCTTGAAGTGGCTTTTTAATAGTAGTCTTTACACGTTGTCCGTAATGCTTCTGCGTCAATTTTTGTAATAAATGAGGTGCGATTTGAGGTAAGGCATATGGCTTTGAGGGCAAATCTTCAGCAACCGACAATTGATAGGTCAGCGAATCGATAATCTCACTTTGAAGCAATTTTTTAAGAAGACGATTTCGTTTGTCCAACAGACGATTTTGATTTTTTCCTGGATAAATCAGGCTTGGAGCGTTTGGCAAAACGGCGAGGGTAGCACTTTCGGCCCAAGATAAATCTTTAGGATCCCTGTTGAAATAACGCCAGGAAGCTGCATCCAAGCCTACGACATTTCCGCCAAAGGGCGCATTGCTGCAATAATAGGATAATATTTTTTCTTTGGAAGACCTAAATTCGAGGCGCGTCGCCAAAATGATTTCCTTTGTTTTTTCAAAATAAGTCCGTGAATTATTCTTTCTTGAAAGCCGAATCACTTGTTGGGTCAAGGTGCTTCCACCTCGTTTCACATTTCCAGAATCCAGATTATCACGCAACGCCTTAAAAATGGACACAGGATTAAAACCAGGATGCCTGTAAAAATATTCATCTTCGAACTGAACAATACAGGTTTTGAATTTTTTGGGAACGCTATCATTCTGCGGAAATCGCCATTGACCATCCTTGGCAATCATCGCGCCGAGCAATTCATTGTTGGAGCCTGTAATGACCGTTGCAGTTGGATCTTTGAACAATTGCCTCGGCAAACAGAAATAGTAAACCACCAACAAGATAAAGATGATGGCGGTTTTGATTTTGTGGCGTTTGATGTAGGCAATAATTTTATTCATCGCTAAAGACCTCAAAGGTTTTCGAAACCTTTGAGGTCTTTTTGAAAACTGTATTCTCGTTCAACTTTACAAATGCGCACCTTGTATGAAGCGTACCAATCGGTTCTTCCTTTTTTTTGCGCAACCAGATGGTCAGTTTGTTGTTTCCAATTTTTGATGGCTTCCAAATTTTTCCAATAGCTTACCGTAATTCCGATGTCATTTCTGGCACTTTCAATTCCCAAATACCCTTCTTGCTGTTTTGCCATATCGTCCATTAATTGAGACATTTCCGCATAACCATTATCTCCTTCAGTACGAATTGAAGTAAAAATTACTGAATAATAAGGTTCAAAAGTTGGACTCATAGCGTGTGTTTTCGTTTGTTCCATGTCAGCACTTTCACTCCTTCAGAATAGTGCATTCTGTCAGGCTGAGTGTAGATTAGTTGGTTGAATTTTGGATACTCAACTCTTAGCTCTTTGATAGAAATAGATTGTATTGGCCACTCCAAATGATGCACATCATATTCAATCAAATTCTCTTTGTGTTCCTGAAAAACGGCATAGCGTTCGGTCAGAAATCGGTCAGTTTCATCTTTATTAAATGGTTGTGTTTTCACTCGGTAAATAATCTCAAATGAGTTGTTCGCATCTGCATTTTTTGATTCATAACTAAAGTCGTTTCGCTTCATTCTGGCTGGTTCATAAGGAAATTTTGAAATGGCTTTTAGAACGCTGCAAGAGGAACGTTTGCTACCTTCCATGCTCAAAAAATAAACACTCGATTTACCTTTACATTGAATATACGTTCGGATATTAATTTCATGGAAATCAGAAATATGCGGCAGTTTAGGTAAGCTTCTTACACCAATATGGTTTATGTCAAAAGCTACCAAACTAATCCAGGCATGTCCGTCAATAGTATCTAAAGTGACACAATTTGGAAGAAACTTCTGTATCATTTCAGGTTTGGATTGCCAATGCAAAAAAATGACCTTATTCCATTCCTGATAGAATTTCCATGAGCGTTTTGGATATTCAAAACTACGATGATTTTTTATATTGAGAATTTCTGAGGCTCTCATCTTTAAATGATGAATGAAATTATTTAAACAAAAATGATTGCGTTAAGAATTTTCTGTTAATCTTTCAGCTAATATACCATTTTGATAAGGTTTTTCTTTAAGAATATGTATTTTTAAAACTTGGTAATGCTCCTAAATTATATTCGATTCATTCTACTTATTTTTGTCATAAATAGTTCATTTGTTCAAATGCCTGCGCAGGAACTCAGTTATTTCCCAACCTCAACCCAACGTCCTTTTGTCCTTACCAAATACTCATGATCATACATCGCTTCCGCTTGAATTCCTGGTAAATAATAGGTGCCTAAATAAGACGCATTCATCATCACATTAAAAGTTTTGGTGTCATATTTTCCCCTTCCGCTCAAATCAAAATAGAAATTTACCCTATCATCTCGAATGTCTGTATATCTTGCTTGGCTTGTGGTCGTATCCCCAAAGTCGGTAAAGCGCGTGTTGACAATTTCCCAACCCGATGGGAAGATTTGCGTCAAGGCAATATCGTTCACATTTTCATTTTTCAAATTCGTTACCTGAACGGTTGCCACAAAATCTTGACCTTGCATCAATTTGCCAATATCAATTTTGTTGCCTTTCAAATCTTTGTAGACGACGGAAATACTCAATCCACGTTGCTCCGCGATTTCTTGTCCTAACGGCAATTTCCCGGAATTCAATAATCTGACATATATCAAATTCTCCTGATTATTTTTAAAACTGAAAGAATTGCTGCCTTCTTTGACGGACAATTCCCGTTGTGCTATGGCAGATTTTGTATCGATGGTTTCAGATTTTCCATTGAATGTATAGCTAAATTTCAAGGATTTTCCACCATTGGCTTCGACCATTTTTGCCATTGCCAATAAACTATACGCTGTGGTTTGCGTACTCATCCATAGATCGCTTGACAAATCTTTTGCAATTTCCTGTGCCAATTCCCTTTGCTTTGGATTTTTGGTCAGAATCATCGTTTCCAAGGCCATGGCGCGGTTTCGGTCCAATGAACCGTAAGTGTAATAATTATATTTTGGTGGTTGGAAATTGATATTCGCCACACTCGAAATTTTGTCGCTAGCTTCTTTTTGTCCTGCCAAAGCGTAGGCTGCTGCCAATCGCCATTTAGCCTCATTGGAAATTTCGTTGAATTCACGCAAACGGTTCATGGATGCCAAATCTGGACTTCCAGCCAATGCCAAAGTGTACAAACGATACGCTTGTGCCAAATCGGAATTGTAAGTTTTATAGCTTGGTCGCCAATCTTGAGCTGCTTGTTTTTGGTATTTCAGCCAATTACTTTTGAAAGTCAATGGCAATACAAATCCTTTTTTCTCTGCTTCGAGCATAAAATGGCCTGCATAACTGGTGCTCCAATCGTCAGCGGTATTTTCGCCCATCCAATAAGTCATGCCACCATTCTGCATTTGGAAAAAGCCAAGTCGTTTGATGCCGTTTTCGATATTTGATTTGATTTCCTCTTTCTTTTTAAAAGGCAAATCAAAAATATCATTCAAATACAATTGTGGGAACACGCTCGAAGTGGTTTGCTCCAAACAACCGTGAGGATATTGTACCAAATATTGCAAACGACGGGAGAAATCCATTGGCGGCAAAGTTGAAAACTCAACCGTTGCTGAATTGGTTCCCGTCACGCCAAAAGTTGAAAAATCCATTGTTTGGGATGCATTCGCTTCCAGAGTTTTGTCTATGAATTTTGAGGTAATCGGATTCGGGTTATAGACATCAATCTCAACTTTATAAGTTGATTTTTCGCCATTTCCAGTTGCAATCACTTCAACAGTATTGAAACCGTTTGCTTTGCTGACATCCAATTCAAAATAGGCCATTTGTTCGTCTGGTCTTGCGAAGTTCATTGATTTGGTTTGGTCGCCGACCACTTGAATGCCCTTGCTCAATTTTAAACTGATGTTGACATTTTTGACATTCGGTTCCATCGCAAAAACTGTTACGGGCAAGGTCACCTTTTCGCCCGGACTCAATTTTCGTGGTAAGGTGGCCAAGACCATCAACGCTTTTTTGACCTGAACGGATTTTTGGGCACTTCCGAAAGCTTCCGTTTTGGCATCTCCTGCCACGACCATCATTCTAACGGCTCCAATATAATTCGGCATTTTGAT
>JBDSFP010000428.1:0-3565 GCA_039919415.1 Aquaticitalea sp.
ATTATTCTCGGACTTCATATTCCAAACTATCCTGAAATCAAACGAAATTAAATTCCCGCATAGAAATTGGCCAAGACAGTTAAGTTGAAACAAGCAATGCCTTATTAATAAATCATTAAGCTCTCTAAAGGATTTTCATTCATATTTAATTTCACTTACAAAACCTATATTTCCATTCCGGGGAAATATTTATCAAACTAGCAACCGTCCATTTACATTTCCATCAAATTTATGTGATTTATAAAAACATACCTAAAAATAAATTACTTTAGTATCTAACTAACAATCAAATCATAACATTAATGAGGTCACTTTCCAAATTAGCCTTGGCATTACTATTAATTACCGCCACAATTGCCTGCAAAAACAACACCACTACCGAGGCAGATGCCGAAACAGCTACAAACACAAATGCCCAAAAAATAACAGAAACCCATGAACTTACCAAAACAACGGCGGGCTTTGCAAGTATGACTTTCAAAATGGATGGAACTTTAATAGAAGCCACTGGGCCAGGCGTTATGGTGATTTATGTGCCAACAAAAAAAGAAGTGAACATTCGTGGAAATACCTCAAAAGGTTTATTTGCAATTATAATTGACAAGGTGGAAGGTCCTGGCACATTCACCATACAGGGAAACTCAAAAAGTGGCGCAGGACTGATGATGCAAGCCCAAATGTATGAAGTAAAAAAAACAGGGACGCCTTTTACGGTAACCATAGATGCTGTTGAAGATATTGCTGCTTATGCAACCCCAGACGCAAAAGCCATCCGAGGAACATTTGAAGGAAAAATCATGGATAAAGACGATAATACAATAACCATTTCCGAAGGAAAATTCAGCTCTCAATAAGCTAATCCTCCCACGTCCAAATGCGTGGCAGGTCGGAGTTTTCAGCGGGGTTTGTACTTTTAATCTTTGGTGTATGAGACACTCTACGGCTACGGCTCCTATAAATAAACGTTAGAGGTCTGGGTAGGCGGCAATACTAACATATCTATTAATACAAAATTGGAAATTAAATGCATAGAACTAAATATTGACAAGTCGAAAGATATTTATAGTTCCGATAATTGTCAATTATTACTTAAATCTTACGATGAATATTATCAGAAAATTGGTTTCAATTTACCTTGGGTTGGATACTTTCTAATAAGAGATAATAAAATTGTTGGCTCTTGTGGTTTTACAGGACAACCGGAAGATGGGAACGTTGAAATTGCATATTGGACATTTAAAGAGTTTGAAGAACAAGGAATTGCATCCTTTGCTTGCAGAGAATTGGTTTTGATTGCAAGAAAAGAAAATTCAAAAATAACTGTAACAGCCAAAACGGCTCCTGAAAAAAATGCTTCAACCAAAATACTACAAAAGAATAATTTCGTGTATTCAAAAGTTGTTCAGGATGAAGAAATCGGGGATGCTTGGTTGTGGATTTTGAAGGGATAAAATATCGATATCCAACGCTGAGCGGAAGGTATAACCCGCTCAAAAAAAAGCGTGGCAGGTCAGATTTTGCCAACAAGGATTTGTGCTTTTAACGGTTCGAGCACATACAGGCAAAAAACTTATATACCAAAACTTCGGCCATAATTTAAAAAACTTTATGATGAAAAAACTTGTTCAAATCCTACTAATTGTAATTATTTCTTACACATCTGCCAACGCACAGGACGAAATTTTTATTACACCCAAACCTCAAAAGATATTTATAGAACTTGGTGAGAATAAACAATATTTGAATTTCGATTTTTTAGTGGAAAATAATACGTCAGATACTCTTTCCCTATCAAAAATTGTTGCAACCGTTTTTGACGAAAATGACCATAAAATCCATCAACGCTTTTTAGATAACAACGGTACGGCCCCAAGTATTCAAACCATACCCAATAGATTATTTGCAGGACAAGAGCGAAAGCTTATATTCAACCCCTTTTCAGAATTTGATTTAGGTTTAGCATTGAATAAAATAGAATTTCAATTCACTTTCATTTCAAATCAAAATAATGAAACCATTATACAAACAGTAGTTAACCCCCAAAGCTATATTCAAACGGAGAACTATGCGTTTCCTTTAAAAGGAAGCATACTTGTTTACGATGCACACGATTATTATTCTCACCATAGACGTTTTGATTACGAATTTCAACCTATCAAGCAACTTGGCGTTACCAGTAATTTTATGAGATATGCCTATGATTTTGTAATGCTTGATAGTGAAAACAATCAGTATGTCGGGGATAAAGACAAGCCAGAAAGCTATTTTGGATATGGAAAAAAAATATATGCAATAGCTGATGGAAATATTATTTATGCTTCAAATAAACATAAGGACGACAGAACATTCAATGTACCAGAAATCGCCAATAATCCCCTTGAATTATACGGTAATTGTATTGCTATACAACATAAAGATAAAAGCATAAGCATTTATGGTCATTTAATGGAAAATAGTTTGAAGGTAAAAGTGGGTGACATTGTGAAAGCCAAACAAGAGATTGCTTCCATTGGACTCTCTGGGAGTTCTTTTTTTCCACATTTACACTTTGAAATGAGAACTTCATTAAATAATTCAGCCGAAGGACTACCATCTTCCTTTTCAAATATTTTTATTTTGGAGAGTGAAAAAAATATAAAATTAAAATCGGGATTACCAGAAACAGGTATTATAATCACTACAAATTAGAAAAATCTTCTGCCTGGAGGTTGTGACAGTTGCGAACTAATATATTTTGTAATGTCCCAAAAAATTCCATCCATAGACACAAGTACAGGGTGGACAGAAAATGGTCAAACAATACAAAATAAAGAATTTGTTTTTTCATGAGGTTTAAATTTGAGGATGGTTACCCAAAGTTAAAAATTAATCACAATAGTCCGTACAAAATGATATTTAAAAAAACTCACGATACTGCATCACTCGAAAATCAAAGGTATTAAAACCCGGATTGCTCGCTTTGAGTTGTTGATATAGAGGATTTCTACTAATGGAAATATTTGCAGCACCTGAAACGGAAGTTAAAGAAACTGTTTTTATTATTCTGAAGGTTTCATAAGATTGCTTCTCCCTATAGCTATCTGGATTCGCTATGACGGGCAAATTAAATTCGTGGATTCTTGGCACTTCGCCAGAAACCAGATTTAACTTCAATCCGTAATCCTTCAAGTGTTTTCTAAAGAAATATTCAGGGCCATTTTTACTGTTGCCACCTGTGAATAACAAGGTGTCAACATTGGGAAACTGCTTTAAATAGCCAATCAAATCCCTTAATGTTACGTTTTGCATTCCCAAATCGGAAGCATCAATTTTTTCTCTTTCCGCACTTTCTACTATATCGCAAACACCAATTTTATAACTTAGAAGAAAATGCTTACGCTGATCAACCGCTTCCTGTGAATTATCATATCTAAAATTGAGGTTATGGATTTCGTCGATATACAACCAAAGCGAATTATAATAACTCCCATAACAGAAATCGACATCCCGCTCCAACAAATTCCCGTGGGAAAAACGTGGAGGCGGCAAGGTACCGACAATCAGTTTAGTGGTGTCCTCATGGATA
>JBDSFP010000430.1:0-19271 GCA_039919415.1 Aquaticitalea sp.
GAAGGTGTGATTGGTTGGTTGGATAACGATACGGTTTGGTTTAAATCTGAAAAAACTGGGTATGCACATTTGTATTCTGCAAATATAAATTCAGGTAAAGTGACAGCTTTGACGGCAGGTAAGTTTGAGATTTTGGATGTTACCTTATCGAAAGACAAAAAAACGTTTTTCTTAACGAGCAATAAGATCAGTCCACACGAACAGCATTTTTACCATTTACCTTCAAAAGGAGGTAAAATGATGCAAATTACCACTAAAAAAGGCGGTCATGAGGTCACAGTTTCCCCAGACGAAAAACAATTGGCCATTCGCTATTCCTACACCAACAAACCTTGGGAATTGTACGTAATGCCAAATAAAGCTGGCGCAGAGATGGTGCAATTGACGCACTCTACCACGAAGGATTTTGAGTCTTATAATTGGATAGATCCTGAAATTATCAATTTTACTGCGAGAGATGGCGCAAGCGTGCCTGCAACACTTTATAAGCCTACAGCAGCAAAAAAGAATGGCGCAGCCGTCATTTTTGTCCATGGTGCTGGGTATTTACAAAATGTTCATTATTGGTGGTCAACATACTTCAGGGAATATATGTTCCATAACATTTTGGTGGATTATGGTTATACAGTTTTAGCCATCGATTATAGAGCAAGTTCTGGTTATGGCCGCGATTGGAGAACAGCCATTTATAGACATATGGGCGGAATAGATCTGGACGACCAAATTGATGGTGCTCAATACTTGGTAGACCAACAAGGCATCGACAAAAACAGATTGGGTATTTATGGTGGTTCCTATGGTGGATTTATGACCTTAATGGCGATGTTCAAATCTCCTGAAACTTTTAAAAGTGGTGCTGCCTTACGCTCCGTAACCGATTGGGCACATTACAATCATGGATATACTGCCAATATTTTAAACACACCTACTGAAGACCCAAAAGCATACGAACAAAGTTCGCCGATATACTTTGCAGATGGTTTAAAAGGCAATTTATTGATGCTCCACGGGATGATTGATACCAATGTGAATTTTCAGGACATCGTGCGTTTAAACCAACGCTTGATAGAATTGAAAAAAGAAAACTGGGAATTGGCGATTTTCCCATTAGAAGACCACAGCTTTATTGAAAGCTCCAGTTGGTCTGATGAGTACAGACGTATTTTCAAATTGTTTCAGGAGACTTTGAGAAAGTGACTAAATTAAGCCGTTTTCAAAATTGGACGCTGATTTTTGAATGACTTTAAAGAAGAATAATTGTAATTATTGCTTTTCCAATTCTAAAAAAAGTAACTCCTTGAAACTTATATCTGCAAACTGAGTTCTTTAGAATTTCTTTAGAATCACTAAAGCTTAACTTTAGATTTGGGTTGTAAAATTGTTTCATAAACTTTTTAATTTATGATAACCAAGATTTTATTCCCTGTATTGATGTTCTTTTTTATCTTTCCATCACTTATGAGAGCGCAAGTTCTGGAAACAGAAGAATCAAGACCCTTAGCTCCAAAATCCTTCGAAGTTGGAACTGGACTGGAATTTCAAACTTCAAAAGAAGGTACAGAATCTTCTTTGCCCTTAGCGATTGAGTATGGATTGAGCAAAAAGTTTACCTTACTTGTAGAGCCTGTTGCTTTTACTACCATTAATCCAAAATCAGGATCCAGTGTCACCGATATAGGTGATTTGGAAATTACCCTATTTTATCAAATCGTTTCAGAAAAGAAAATATTGCCTTCTATTTCTATTTCTGGAGAGGTAAAACTTCCAACGGCTTCCAACCCTTTAATTGGAACAGGGAAAACCGATTACACCCCTTTTTTAATAATGAGCAAGGCTATAGGAAAATTTTATAGTAGCTTGAATCTTAGCTATACTTTTTTAGGAAAGCCTGCAGGAGTTTCGGCAAGTAATTTGTTTAATTATGCCTTAGGAACTATTTTTACCGCTTCACCTAAAAGCATTCTATTTGCTGAATTTTACGGCAATACTGCTGCCTTGGGAAGTGAATCAACAGAACCGATATTCTCCTCTAATCCCAATTTAAATACCGCTGAACTTTCGGGAGGAGAAAATGTTGGTGCGATTGGATATGGTTATTATTTAAAAAGCAATTTACTTCTTTCCTTTGGGGTTAGTTATGATAATAATAATGCATTCTTGTTCCGACCTGGAATAGAATGGAAGTTTGGAGGGAATAGTGATAAAAAAATATATACGCCATCCAATGGAAATATGCAATAATTTCAAAATTGATTAAGCTCCTATAGAGGTTGCCATTTTGCACTCCGTAGATGTCTTTATATGCATGTACAACTGCGACGTAAACGTTTTCTACTATCGGGATTTGGATATCTTTTTTCATAAATAAACCAAAATCATTTTCCTTGAAAAAGGAACTCTTTTAATTGAATCTCAAAGTTAGCATTTTATCATTGATTCGATTTTTTGAAGTAATTGCTTTTGTCAATAAAAAAGGCGAACTTCGTTTTCCCGATACTGTGGGACTTATATAAATCATTCAAAAGTTTTCATCCCATTATAGTAAGCTTCAAAAAAAATCCATTATGAAAAAATGTTTCTTGTCCTTTCTATTCGTTTTTGCACTACTTGTATCGGGAGATAGCTATGGACAATCCACTGAGAACAGCAGTGCAAAAAACGATAGTCATTCTTTTGCGCATCCCGAAAAGGCAGTCGTTAAACATTTGGACCTTTTATTAAATGTTGATTTTGCGATTAAACAGTTATCAGGTAAAGCCGTATGGACTATTGATAATATATCCAAAGGAGACGAAATCATTTTCGATGACAACGGATTGAACATTGAAAAAATAACACTTGGAGATGCCGAGGTGGAGACCAATTATTCACTTTCTCCCAGAGATTCACTTTTAGGTAATGCATTACATGTTAAAATTTTTTCTGAAACAAAAAAAATATGTATCTACTACACTACTGCAAGCAATGCCATTGCATTACAGTGGCTTACGGCAGCACAAACTACCGATAAGAAACAACCTTATTTATTTACGCAATCGTATTCTATTTGGGCAAGATCTTGGATACCATGTCAAGATTCTCCGGGAATACGTTTCACGTACGACGCAACCATAACAGTTCCCGAAGAGTTAATGGCTGCAATGAGCGCAGAAGGCCCAAAAGCCAAACAGGAAAATGGAATTTATCATTTTAAACAAACACATCCAATACCAGCATATTTAACCGCTTTGGTGGTAGGAGACATTCAATTTAAAGCTATTGATTCACGAACTGGCGTTTACGCAGAACCGTCTTTGATAGATAAGGCGGCTTGGGAATTTGCTGACATGGGTAAAGTCGTAAACGCAACCGAATCGCTTTATGGGCCTTATCGCTGGGGGCGATTTGATGTATTGGTAGCACCTCCGAGTTTTACCTTGTCAGGAATGGAAAATCCCAATCTCGTTTTTCTAAATACTGGTTTATTGACAGGAGATCATTCTTTGGTTTGGATTGTAACGCATGAACTAGCGCATAATTGGAGTGGCAATTTGGTTACAAATGCTACATGGAATGATTTCTGGCTCAATGAAGGGGTTACCTCTTATGTCACGAACAGAATTGAAGAGATTCTTTATGGAAAAGAAGAAGCTAATATGGAGGCCATCAATAGCAGGACAAAATTGAAAAACGAAATAACGGCAATGGGAGCAGATAATCCGGACACCCATCTCTATTTAGATTTAAAAGGGCGAAATCCAGACGATGCGCTCACAGCAATTCCATATGAAAAAGGCTTCGCTTTTCTACAAATGATTGAAAAAACGGTGGGACGTCAAAAGTTTGATGCCTTTCTGAAAAATTATTTTAATGACCACAAATTCCAGTCGCATACCACAGAGCAATTCCTATCGGCATTGCAGAGCGAACTTATCAAGAACGATTCAATTTTAGACAAAAGCCTTCAGATTGATAATTGGGTCTATGGTGGAGGAATTCCAAATAACGCTATAATAGAAACTTCTTCCAGTTTTGGGTCCATTGATGCTTTGCTAGTCGACATAAAATCCACTGGAGACTACACAGGCATGGCTCAAAAAATAACATCGTCCATAGAACAAACCTATCTATTGAATCATTTACCCTCAAACCTTTTACCTGAAGAAATGTTAAAAATTGATACCGAATTTCATTTTACCGATTCCAAAAATTATATACTTGCTCGTGCGTGGTTTCTACTATCCATTAAATATCATTACAACGAAAAAAGTCCGCAGCTTGAAAACTTTATGCTTAAATATGGTAGCGTTTCTCAAACTCTCTATCAAGAATTATCTAAAACACCGGAAGGGAAAAATTGGGCAAAACAGATTTTTGAAAAAGCCAAATCAGGATATCATCCCTTAACAACAGCAAGAATTGAAGATATTTTAAACAAGTAATTCAAAAATTTCCTCATAATAAGTATTAGATAATAGTTACTTGCAAGCTGGAAAAAATCGTGAAACAAACTGACTTTATAGCTGAATTAGAATTTTTATCCACCGAACAAGGAGGCAGAACAAATCCTGCGCATTCTGGTGATCGTCCACATATCGAATTTGAAAATTATCCCGAATATCTTACTTCTGGACAACAGAATTATATTGGTCAAGAAATTGCAAAACTGGGAACTAAAGTCAAAGCGGAAATATCAATTTTAGGAACAGAATATTTTTCCAAAAGACTTTATAAAAATATGAATTTCAAATTTTGCGAAGGAAATCGCACTATTGGTTTCGGAAAGATAATTGAAATTATAAATGCCGACTTAAAATGCGAATCTGGAATTGACCAAAAGACTATCAATCTGAATCTATATCCAACTGACATAAATAATAGACTTGAATCTGATTATGGAAAGAAATTCGTAGAAGCTAAAAGAAGTATTCAAAAATTAATCATATCCAACAAAGAATTTCGCAGCGAAAGAATTGTTCGAGCATTAATATATGCAGGAAATAAGAACATTGTTCATTTGAAAAAAATGATTGAATTAACACGAACTGATTGGAGAGATTTGCTTCTGAACGCAGAATATGAGCATCCCAACAAGAGAGTTCGGGATTTTAATAATGAATTCGGAAATGAAATAATAAAAGCCAGCAGGTCACACTGCGTATAAGCCATTGCTCGAGGAATGTCATAGAACAGCTATCAGGTATAAAAAAATTGAAGTTTAGTGTTTAAACTGAAAAATTAGTGTTTTAAAATCCGCAACTATTTCCAAACAAACCTTTAAACGACTCTCTCAAATTATTTCACAATATCACTTCCACCCACCACCAAGCGCTTGATACAAATCAACAATAGAAAGTAACTGTTGCAATTTACTATCAATCACATTCAGTTCGGCATTCAGAGCACCTTGTCTTGCAGTTAACAAATCCAAGTAATTGGCATACCCGTTTTTCAATAATTCTGAAGAATTACTTTCGGCATTGCGCAAGGCTTCCACCTCAAGTTCTCTGTATTCATACTTTTGAGTTTCCTGCTTATAAGAAAAAAGTGCATTGGAAACCTCATTTCCTGCGACCAAAAGTGAACGTTTGAACTCCAACAAAGATTGTTCTTGCTGTGCGTCAGCAACTTCTTTTTGGGTTCTGATTTTTCGTTGGTTGAAAATTGGCTGTGTCAAACCACCAACGATATTTGCAAACAAAGAATTGGTATTTAATAAGTTGTCCAATTGCAAACTTTGAAAACCTCCAGTGGCAGTTAATGTTAAGGATGGATAAAAATTACTTCGAGCCACATTCGTCAGCTCAAAAGCACTTACCAAATTGTATTCTGCAGCCATGATATCTGGACGATTGCTCAACAATGTGGATGGCACGCCCAGTTTTAAGTCTGATTCTAAATGCTGGTCATCCAAAACACCACGTTCATAGTGTTGTGGTTGTTTTCCCAACAAAATACTCATGGTGTTTTCCGTTTGAAAAAGGGCAGTTTCCAAATCCACCTGCAAAGCTCTGGCGTTATTATATTGTGCGATATTTTGGTCAACGGCCACTTGAGTGACCTGTCCTGCATCCTTCAAGGCTTGAATGGTGCTTACACTACTATCTCTCACAATAATGCTTCTTTTGGTAACTTCCAATTGCGAATCCAAGGATAATAATTGATAATAGGTGGAAGCAATATCAGCTACCAATCGCGATTTTACCGCTTGATGTGCGGCAACCGATTGCAAATAATCAGCTTCAAAAGCACGCTTATTGCTCCTGATTTTTCCCCAGATATCCGCTTCCCAAGACAAGTTCCCAGACAATTGAAACTGATCCACATGATTGATACCTCTGTCATTCAATAAAGCGCCTTGTTGCCCATTATCTGAAAAATAGGAACGGGTAACGCTTCCGTTGGCATTTAATGTTGGAAAATATCCTGCTTTTCCTTGTTTCACATAAGCTTCAGCAGACAATACTTGTTGAATGGCAATACGAATATCTATGTTATTCTGAAGCCCTTCATCAATATATTTTATCAAATAGGAATCTGTAAAAAGTTCCTTCCAAGACACATCTGCCATTGAAATACTATCAGTCGGCAACGCATCGGTCCTGAAAAGGTTTTGGGTTTCTTCAAGCTGTGGTCTTTCATAGGTTTTAGCCACAAAACAACTTTGAAGTGTCAATGCAGAAACCGTCAGCACGACCATATATTTTAAAGTTCGATGTTTCAGAATTGCTATCATGAGTTTGATTCTTCTTTAAGTTCTACGGCTTGTTGTGGTGCTCCAGAAATTTTTTCCTGCAACCATTGGAAAAAGACGAACAAAATTGGAATGACAAAGACACCCAAAATGGTTCCAATCAATAAACCGCCAACTGCTCCTGTACCAATAGAACGGTTTCCTGCGGCGCCAACCCCATTTGCCAATACCAAAGGCATCAATCCTAAAATGAATGCAAACGAGGTCATCAAAATCGGCCTCAATCGAGCTTCTGCTCCGTTAATGGCAGCTTCAATTATAGACTCGCCATTTCGTCTTCGTTGTAAGGCAAATTCCACAATCAAGATGGCATTTTTCGCCAAAAGACCGAGCAACATAATCAAGGCAATTTGAAAATATATATTGTTCTGAAGTCCTGTGAGTTGCGTTACGAAGTAAGCTCCGAAAACACCCAAAGGCAACGACAAAATAACCGAAAACGGAATCAAATAGCTTTAATACTGTGCCGCCAACAAGAAATACACGAACACCAGCGACAATAGGAAAATTGTCGTCGTCTGATTCCCTGCATTGACCTCTTCGCGGGTCAATCCAGAATAGGCTGTTGCATAGTTGGAAGGCAAGGTTTTTGAAACTTCCTCAACCGCTTTAATGACATCTCCAGAACTAAATCCTGGATTGGTCGCAGCCGTTAATTTTGTTGAATTGAACAAATTAAAACGCGTGACCGATTGTGGTCCATACACTCTTTTTAGGGACACAAAAGTCGTGATTGGCGTCATTTCGCCCGATTCCGTTCGAACGAATAATTTATTCAAATCGCTCACTTCGGCACGATCTTCTGGTAAGGCTTGCACGTAGACACGATATTGTTTTCCGAATCTGGAGAAATCAGATGCAAAAATACTTCCTATATAACCTTGTAAGGTTGAAAAGATACTGCTAATTGGAACGCCTTTCTCTTTTGCCAAAGGTGCATTCAGTTCTATCTCGTATTGCGGGTATTTTGTGTTGAATGACGATTGCGCATATTTGATTTCCGGTCGTGCTGTTAATTTGCCTATGAATTCTTGTGTCACTTTGTCAAGGTCGGTAAAACTTCCTCCAGATCGATCCAATAAATTGACCTCTACACCAGCAGAACTTCCAAAACCTGGAATACTTGGAGGTGCAAAAAAGAGAATATTCGCTTCCGGAATCTGTGCCGCAACACCGAACATCTTCGCCGTAATATTTTCGATGGACATTGAGTCGGCCCCGCGTTCATCCCAGTCATCCAATCGGACGAAACCAAGACCATAATTACTACCTGCACCACCTAAAAAGCTTCTGCCTTCAATAACCGAACCGCCTTTCACGCCTGGAATCTTACTGATTTTGTCATAGATTTCCGCATTCACTTGATGTGTCCTATCAATAGAGGAACCTGCAGGAAGCTCGACATTCAAGAAAATAATACCTCTATCTTCGTCAGGCACAAAACCCGTTTTCAAGACCGAAGAAGACCACCAAATACCTCCAACTGCCAAGAGCAGGATAATTGCTGTAATCCATTTATTGCGATACAGGAAATGAACCGATCTACCATATTTTTTCACCGTTGCATTAAATCCACGATTGAATCCATCAAAAAAACGTCCAACAAAACCTTTCTTTTTACTGTTCTGTTTATCGTCATGACCTTTTAAAAACAAGGCACATAAGGCTGGACTTAAAGTCAAGGCATTGATTGCCGAAATGATGATGGCGACAATCAGCGTAATCCCAAATTGTTCATAAAAAACACCTGTCGGTCCTTTTATGAAGGTCACGGGAATAAATACGGCCGACATAACGAGCGTGATGGAAATGATTGCGCCCGAGATTTCGTGCATCGCTTCAACAGTAGCCTTTTTTGGGTCCGATTCGCCTTCATCAATTTTAGCATGGACGGCTTCAACGACCACAATGGCATCATCCACCACAATACCAATTGCCAATACCAAAGCGAAAAGCGTCAATAAGTTGATGGAATAACCGAATAAATTCAAGAAGAAAAACGTTCCAATAATTGACACAGGAACCGCAATGGCAGGAATCAAAGTAGATCTAAAATCCTGAAGAAAAATAAATACCACTAAAAACACCAATAAAAAGGCTTCCGCCAATGTGGTTACGACTTTTTCAATGGATGCGTTCAAGAAATTGTTTGTATTATAGGGAACGAAAATTTCGATACCTTTTGGCAAGTCTTTTTTAACTTCTTCCAGACGATTTTCGATTTCCAAAATAATATCACGAGCGTTCGAACCTTTGGTTTGAAAAACTCCAAGATTCACAGCAGGATTTCCTTTCGTGGCACCACCACCAGAATAGGATTGTGCGCCAAGTTCAATATCTGCGATATCGTTCAATCGTAAATATTGTCCATCGCCCAATGCCTTCACTATTATATTACTGTATTGTTCTTCCGTTTTAAAACGACCACCATATTTGATGACATAGCTAAACGCTTCTCCGTCATTTTCGCCCAAAGAACCTGCAGCAGCTTCCAGACTTTGCTCACGCAAGGCAGCAGTAACATCGGTAGGTATCAATCCATAAGCTGCCATTTTTTCTGGCCGTAACCAAATACGCATCGCATAATCCTTGGCTCCAAAAACATTCACATCACCTACACCATTTACTCTTTGCAATTCGGGAATGACATTGATTTTTAGATAATTTTGGATGAACGTATCCGTATAATCAGGATTTGTACTGTAAAAAGACATGTACATCAAGGCACTGTTCTGTTGTTTTTGTGTGGTCACACCGGTTTGCAAAACCGCTTGTGGCAATAACGGATTTGCTCGTGACACACGATTCTGCACATTCACCGCAGCGATATCCGGATCGACATCCTGATCAAAAAAGACAGTAATTGATGCACTTCCTGTATTTGAGGCACTTGAGGTAATATAAGTCATACCTTCCACGCCATTGATCTGTTCTTCTAAAGGTACGATGACACTTTCCAGAATGGTTTCGGCATTTGCACCCGGATAACTGGCATTTACTGTGACAGTTGGCGGCGCAATATCAGGATATTGGGTAATTGGTAATTCGGAGAGTCCCAAAACACCCAAAATCACGATGATAATGGAAATAACGGTCGAAAGGACAGGTCGGTCTATAAATGTTTTTAACATGGTGATATCGGCTTCAGCGGTTATCTAAATACTTTTTCGATTGGTTTAGCAACGCTATCAAATGGAATTTCCATAGGTTTTATCTTTGTGTCGCCACGCAATTTATCCACACCTTTCGCAACAATTCGGTCTCCTTTTTCAACGCCTTCGGAAACGACATACATATTGTTGATGTCCGCCAATACAGCGATTCTGGAAGCGACGGCTGTGCTGTCTTTGGCAATTTTATAAACGTAGATACTTCCTTGTTGTTCGTAGGTTGTAGATTTTGGCACCACAACTGCATCTTTATAAACTTTAGGAATCTTTATTTTTCCACTATTTCCATTGGTCAACAATCGCGATGGATTGTCAAAAACCGCTCGAAAGGAGATGGAACCTGTATTAGAATTGATTTGGGAATTGATGGTTTCAATTGTTCCTTCCTGTTTATAAGTGCTACCGTTTGCCAAAATCAAGGATACTTTCGGGAGACTGTCGATTTTTGATTCTATATTTTTCCCCTCCGCGTTTTGGATAAAATCAAGATAGTCACTTTCGTTCATGGAGAAGTAAGCATAGACTTTACTGATGTCCGATACAGTTGTCAAGGGTTCCTGGCTTGAAGGACTTACCAACGAGCCTTTTCGAAGTCTGATTGCTCCGACGTAACCATCAACAGGGCTTTTGATATTCCCGTAATTAATGTTTGCCCCAATACCGTTGTAAGAACTTTGAGCCTGCAATAATTTGGCTTTAGCGGTTTCCAATTGAACTTCGCTGATGATATTTTTTTCAACCAAAGGTTTCAGCTTATCTACCTCAACCTGTGCTGCATTAACATTGGCTTTCGCCGCAGCTGCATCTTGATTTAAAGATTGGGTTTCAAGTTTGAACAAGGTTTGACCTTTTTTCACTTTTTGACCTTCATCTACCAAAACATCCGTGATATATCCAGAGATTTTCGCACGTACTTCGCTATTGATGATACCTTCAATACTCGTTGGATACGAGGTATAGCCAGTAACAGTTTGCTGTGGAACGGTTGTAACCTGAAACGGCATTGGATCTTGAGGTTTTTGCTGGGCTTCTTCTTTGTTCCCACAGCTCAAAAAAAGTGTGATGACACCAAAAGCAAATATATAAGATAGGTTTCGTATGTTCATTGGTTAAAGTTTAGTGTTTTTTTCTATGATTTTGTTTCTTAATTTTGATATGGATTGAGTGGCTTCATCTAAAAATTCGATGTAGCCTTTGTGAAAATCCAAATTAAATTTTGTGTCTTCATCAAGGGCTTTATTTGCATCGATTTTAAAATCCATGATTTCCATGTGCAACTGTTTTTGCTCCTCCCACTGATTCATCAGTTCCAAAATCCCTTGAACCATGGTGTCGTTATTGATGATAAAATATTTTTTGCGGTCACCAGTTTTGGTATAGTATTCCACTTTGTTTAAGTCTTGTAAATGGTTAAGATGCGTGGATACAGTGCTTTTACTTGCACATAAATTGGAAACCAAATCTTCAAAAGTGGTCCCTTGTTTCCCCGTTAGGATGATATAGGATAAAATACGAGCCCCAACTGGTGCCAAATTATCCTTGTTTTCGAAATGAATGCCGAGTTTTTCGACCAGTCGACATTTTGTTTTCATTAAATTCTCTTGCATCTTGCTTAAAATTTATATGCAAAAATACGATTGGTTCGGATAATTCCGAACTAATAGAAGTTAAAATGTTGTTAAATGAAAAAACCGATGATTTTCATCGGTTAAAGTTTTATATCGAAATTGTTTATCTATAAGGCAGATTTGAACTGTTCCAAAAACCGCACATCATTTTCGCTCATCAATCGAATGTCCCCAATTTGGTGTAAGAGCATTGCAATTCTATCAATGCCCATTCCAAAAGCAAAGCCTGAATAGGTTTGGGAATCAATGCCACAGTTTTCCAATACATTCGGGTCGACCATGCCGCATCCCATTATTTCTAGCCAACCTGTACCTTTGGTTATTCTGTAGTCAATTTCTGTTTCCAATCCCCAATACACATCAACTTCCGCACTCGGTTCCGTAAATGGAAAATAGCTAGGACGCAAACGGATTTTGGATTTCCCAAACATTTCCGTTGTAAAATATTGAAGTGTTTGTTTTAAATCAGCAAAACTCACGTCTTTGCCTATATACAAGCCTTCCACTTGGTGAAAAAAGCAATGCGAACGAGCAGAAATTGCTTCGTTTCTAAAAACCCGACCCGGGGAAATGGTTCGTATTGGTGGTGTATTGTTTTCCATGTAACGCACTTGTACAGAACTCGTGTGCGTGCGCAACAAAATATCGGGATTGGTTTGAATGAAGAATGTATCCTGCATGTCTCTTGCTGGATGGTATTCTGGCAAGTTCAAAGCCGTGAAATTATGCCAATCGTCTTCAATTTCTGGCCCTTCACTGACATTGAATCCAATACGGGAAAAGATATCGATAATCTGATTTTTGACTATGGAAATTGGATGACGAGCACCAATCTCAATCGGTTCGCCTGGTCTTGACAAATCGCCATAAATGCCCTTGACCTCTTCTTTACTTTCCAGCTCTTCCTTTAAAGAATTGACCTTGTCTTCGGCCGTTTTTTTTAGTTTGTTGATGACTTGTCCAAACTCTTTCTTTTGGTCATTGGCGACATTTTTGAATTCAGCAAAATAATCATTCAAAACGCCTTTTTTTCCTAAAAACTTAATACGGAATGCTTCAATCTCGTCTTTGGATTGTGCTTTAAACGCCTCGGCTTCTACAATGAGTTCTTTAATTTTGTCTATCATGTTTCAACAAAAATGGATGGTAAATTTAGTGTTTTTATAGGTAAAACTGACAGGATAAATTTTTAAACCTACAAGGTTTTCAAAAACTTGCAGGTTGACCTACACTTTACATTTTAGTTTATATATTCGGTTTCCAAAAAATAGTTGACAATCGCTTCTTTCATCAAGACGCTTTGTTCGCCTGCTTTGAGTGGTGGCAATTGCTCTTTTACTTTATAATGTGGCCACTTTTCCTCGTCATAAAAATCAAATTCGTAATAGCCATAGGGTTCCAAGAGCCTACAAATGGCGATGTGCATCAAATCGAGTTTATGGTCTTTCTTGAATTTTTTATTAAGCTGTCCCAATTCTTGGACACCTATTAAGTAAATAATGGCATCCAAATCCAAAGTGTCTCCTTCGGCAAATTGAGCAGATAGTTTTTGTACGATTAGATTCCAGCGTTCTTTTAATTGTTCGTCTCTTGACATAGCTTTTCCCGTGAAAACGGGAATCTCTTTTAGTTAAACTCAAAATTTAATTCTCGCAAAGTTAGTTTATATTTGATAAAATTCTAAAAGATATGAGTGTTTTGGATATCGTTTTGGCTGCCTTTATTCTTTTTGGTCTTGTGAGAGGACTTATGAAAGGATTTTTTGTGGAAATTGCTTCGATCATTGCTTTGGTAGTAGGCATCTATGGAGCTATCCATTTTAGTAATTATGCAGCTTCTTTTATTGATAAAAATTCCCAATGGGATGAAAAAACCGTTTATATAGCAGCATTTGCCATTACTTTTATCATCATTGTTCTGGTTATTTCTTTGGCTGGAAAAGCACTTACTAAAATCGCTGATTTTGCAGCTTTGGGAATAGTCAACAAGCTTTTGGGTGGTATTTTTGGCGCTCTAAAAATTGCTTTGATTTTGAGTGTTATTCTTATCGTTTTTGATAATATGAATCGTGCAATTCCATTAACTGATGAAAAAACGATTGAAGATTCCGTCCTATACAATCCAGTAAAATCGTTAATGCCGATGATTTTTCCGGTTATTTTAGAGAAAAAAAGAACATTGGAAAGGAAAGATGAATTGAATTCCAAATCTATAGACAGCCTCCAAACCAAAATTTAAATCCTTCACAATATTCATTATAATAACAAAGCCACTCCTTGGTCATTGAGCCTGTTGAAATGGAATGGCTTCATCATTTTTAATCCAAATGATAGATTTCCATAATGTTTTTGAGTATGTTATCAAAATCGATTTTTAAGTCGATAAGTTTGCCTGTGTGTACATCAAAAACCCAACCATGAACTTTCAATCCTCTGTCGCGATAGGCTTTTTGAACAGCGGCTGTTTTGATAAGATTCACACATTGCTCCTGTACATTTAATTCTACCAAACGGTCATACTTTTTCTCTTCATCCACAATAGCATTCAACTCATTTTTATGAATGCGGTAGACATCTCGAATGTTTCTTAACCAAGGATTTAGAATTCCCAAATCTGCGGACTGCATAGCGGCCTTGACGCCTCCACATGCATAATGCCCACAAACGACCACATGATTTACCTTAAGATGTACCACTGCATATTCAATGACGGACATCACATTTAAATCGGTTCCGGCTACCATATTGGCAATATTTCTATGTACGAAGGCTTCACCTGGTCCGAGTCCCATCAATTCTTCTGCCGTGACACGACTATCAGAACAACCGATAAATAATAGTTCGGGATTTTGACCTTGTCCCAAATCTGCAAAATAATCAGGATCGATTGCCAGTTTTTCTTTAATCCAAGCTTCGTTATTTTCAAATACTTTGTCCAAATTCATAAGATTCATATTAAGCGGTATCCTTTACATTGGCTTTAATCCAATTAAGAGAGTCCTTAAAATTAGTGAAAATATGTTCTTTTGGAATCAAATAAGGAATAATAAAATAGATTCCCATCAAGTAGCGCGATTGTTTCAACAAATCAACCCAAAGGAAAAACGTTAATGAACTGTTTTTTCTGTTAGAGCAAAAAAATCTGAGACTTTAAAACGTTTAAAGTGCCCGAATGTCGTCCTTTGGAATCCAACCTGTTTTGCCATCGGCCAACTTAATTTTTTTCCAACTATTGACTGTATCCAAAATTTGGACTTTGGTGCCTTCATGCAGTTTGAAGGATTCGGCACTTCGGAGATTTGGTTCGCTTTTAACTTGGGCTTCCTGTGAAAAAACGATGGCAGGTTTGTCTTTTTCAATTGCATCATAATTATGGAATGCAAAATACAGAGACATACATGACAAAATCAAGACAGTCATACTTGCCACAAAAGACAGCCTCTTTTTTACTGTGACATGGGCAAAATAATACATCAAGAACAGAATCACGAACAACACCACCAAACCTATGGAGATGGAAGCCCAACGCTCAAACGTCATATAACTTGACATATTGTCCATAAATTTTTTGAGTCCGACTTGCGGCACTGCATCCACAGCATCAATAGTCATGTTTCGAGCAAAGGCAATATTGTTTTTTATCTCTTTGTCGTTTGGCTTCAGTTGCAAGGCTTTCTCGTAATAAAAAATGCTCGGAGCAATGTGATCCAACTTATAATGTGCATTTCCCAAATTAAAATAGAGTTCTCCCGATTGCTGACCATTATCGATAATGCTTTCATATTTTTTGATGGCCTGCTCGTAATGACCTTGATTGTATAGATCATTTCCTTCAATGAACGCCTCTTCGTTTTGCCCAAATGTCAAGGTTGTTATCAAAAAAGACGCTATGTAAAAAAAGAGTTTCATTTTTATTTAATTTCCTTATCAATCACTGAAATTGTTTTGGCAGACTTATCATAATCCTGCTGCATTGTTACTTCTGTAAATGGCGTGTAGCGCGCCAATTCGCAATTGTTCAAAATTCCTATGAATTCAGATACAGTAGCTTCGTCCACTCCTTTCTGTTTCAACAGTGTTTTAATGCGATCTTTACTCAATTCGCTGGTTTCAATGTGTAATTTTGCTTTTAGATAATTATGCAAAGCTTTTTCCAACGCAATATAGAACGCTTCTTTTTGGCCCATGGTTTTTTTGGCTTCGCTCAAATATTTTCTGGATAATTTGTCAGCTGTTCGTATTCTGTTGCCATATACATCGGCCTCGCGTTCGTCTTTTTTCCTTCTTAACACGATGGCCAAAGGAATCAATAATAAGGGCGACAAAAGCGATATCCAAAATCCAGTAGATTTAAAGAAATATTCTTGCTTAATGGATTTCAAATTTGAATCTGTTTTCACAAAAGCAAATTGATTATCGTTCATGACCACAGGTTGTTTACCATTATTGGATGTTGCAAAATTGTTATCGGCCGTGGAAGTATTTGTGGGACCTTCCAAAACATTGATGACGATGTCTCCTGATGAAATCGTCTTATAGGATTCTGATTTTAGGTCGAAATACGAAAATGTCAAATCTTGAATTGGATATTTTCCTTTAAATTCTGGAACTATGGTATAATTGTCAGCAATTCCACCTTGCATTCCGTTCAAATCAGTTCGGACATCTTCAGAATGTTCTGGCTCATAAACTTCAAGGGAATTTGGCAAGGTCAATTTTGGCAATTGGAACAATTTCAGATTACCGTTTCCAGTAACTTCCACCCTCGCCTGAAGAGATTCAGTGGCGTTCAAATTGGTTTTGGAAGTGGTTACCTTAAAATTGAAATCCCCAACAGCTCCTGAAAAATCGAGAGGTTTGCCTTGTTCTGGAAGATCTCTCACTGTAATGGTCTTGCTTCCTGCTGAAACGGTTTTATGAACTTGCGACATCAATCGTCCACCAAAAATATCGCGTCTATTGGTCGGCACTTCAACAGTCAAATCGAGACTCAAAGGTTCTATTTCCAATTTGCCCGATTTTTGCGGATATAATACTGTTTTTCTCAAAACAACATAACGATAATCTTCGCCATTGTAGCTGCCGTTTTCCACTTTCATACCTTTCATGTCGATGTTCTGGCTCCAAAAGGAATTGAATTTGGGATTATCAATCTCACGCCAATTGCTGACACCGGTATTGGGAGAGACATATAATTTGTAAACCACGGTAATCGCTTCATTTAAATAAGGATTGGTTTTGGAGATTTCTGCGACCAGATGAATGTTGTCATCTGCAACCGAAACCGCATTGTCCGGATCGTTGGGACGCTGCACGGCAGATGTAATTTCTATAGCTACCGGAACGGTTTTATACGTTGTATCATCAATTTCAATACTCGCTTGCCCTATTGTAAATCTTCCCGTTTTTTTTGGTGCCAAAAAATAACTATAGGTTTTAGAGAACGAACGCACACCATTCATCCAAGATTGGCTAACGGATTGATTGGGTCCGCCAACCACCACAAAATTGTCAAAATTTGGTGGATTGAAATTGTCGCCATCCTTATTCATTTCAAAATCCACACGCAAACGCTCATTAACACCAAGTTTGGTTTTGCTCAATTTGGCCTCAAATTTTATTTGAGCCGAAGCAAATCCCGTGGTTATGAGGATTAGGAGTAATGATATGTATGTTTTTAATTTCATCTTAAATTGACTGCCTACTGATCACTGATGACTGAAGACTTATTTCCTACCAATCCTTATCAGTTCTGACCTTAACGCCTTTTGTTTTTTCGGCATTGATTTTTTCCTGTGTTTTTTGCTCTTGGTTATTCATGGCTTCCAAGAGATTTTTTATTTGTTGAGGAGATAACTGTCCTGGTTGAGGCTGTTGCTGCTGCTTCTCATCCTTTTTGTCATCTCCTTTATTTGGATCTTGTTTCTCATCTTTTGGTTTGCCTTTATCTTTTTGGTCGTCACCATCCTTTTTATCTTGGTCTTTTTTATCTTGATCTTTCTTATCTTGATCTTTTTTATCTTGATCTTTTTTGTCCTTGTCTTTATTCTTGTCCTTGTTATCGTCTTTCTGCTGGTCGGCACATTCCTTTGCCAATCCTAGATTATAACGGGTTTCTTCATCCGAGGGATCATTTCTCAAGGCGTTTTTATAGGCTTCAACCGCTTCCTTGCATTTCTTGTTTTTCATCAGGATATTCCCCATGTTATGAAATGCTTTGTGCTTTTCAGTTCTAGAGGTGGCGATTTTAGCAGCCTCCTGTTGGCGGAACAAGGCTTCGTCATACTTGCCTTTTTTATAATAAGAATTACCAAGATTATAAGCTCCTGCAACATTGTTCGGCTGTTCTGAAATTGCTTTCCGGTATTCCATTTCGGCAGAATCATAATCATCAGTATTCACCAATGAATTTCCCTCATGAACAAAATTGTTGGCTTTTTTAATTGCCAGCAAATCCTGTGCTTCTTTCTCTTTATCTTGAGAAAAGGACAGGAAGGTTATGAATGATAGTAATATAGATAGTAATGTTCTCATTGCAAATAATTTATAAAACTAAAAAATCAAACAACACACTAGTTATAATATTTTCTTAAAAAATGCCAGAAATCTCTTGTTTAACGAAGATTTAACCGCAAAGACACAAGGTTTAGCGCAAAGAACGCAAAGTCCATCGCTCAAAAAATCGTAATTCGTAATTCGTAATTCGTAAACCCCTAAAGATTTTCATTAAACAAATTCAAGCGTTTCAACCAAGCTGTTCTTCTTTCCAACAAAAAGATGTCAATAAACAAAAGGAAAATGGCGGCTCCCAAAAACCATTGGAACTGCGATTCGAAATCGGCAAATTGCTTGGCCTCGAATTCCTTTTTGTCCATTTTATTCAAAATATCACGGATTTCGTCAATTACCGCATTGGTTTTGTTGCCATTGATGTATACTCCATTGGCTTCCTTAGCGATTTCCTTTAAAGTGGGTTCATCCAAACGAGTAATGACGGTTTCGCCATTGTTGTCCTTTTTATAGCTTTGGACAATTCCGTTTTGCTTTTCAGGAATTCTGTCGCCTTTTGCAGTACCAACCCCAATTGTAAAAATCCGGATGCCGTCTTCTCCAGCTTCTTCAGCAACCTTTGCAGATACATTACTGTGATCTTCGCCATCCGAAATAATAATCAGCACACGATTTGTCTGGTCGCTGTCGTCATAATACGTTTTGGCCAAATTGATGGCTTCGTTGATTGCTGTACCTTGAGACGACATCATATCGGTATTCATACTTTGCAGGAACATTTTCGCCGAACCGTAATCTGTGGTAATTGGTAATTGCGGAAATGCCTTTCCTGCATAGGCAATAATCCCGACACGGTCGCTTGCCAAATTATTGATGATCTGTGTGACCAACTGTTTTGCTTTTTCCAAACGATTTGGTGCAACATCTTCCGCCAGCATACTTTTGGACACATCCACAGCAAATACAATATCGACACCTTCACGTTTAACGGTTTCAAGTTTGGTGCCGATTTTTGGGTTGACCAATGCAATCGACAA
The DNA here is from genome assembly GCA_039919415.1 of Aquaticitalea sp. Lineage (GTDB taxonomy): Bacteria > Bacteroidota > Bacteroidia > Flavobacteriales > Flavobacteriaceae > JBPOFM01. Next base: position 19,078 of record JBDSFP010000430.1, read on the forward strand.
ACAGGCGAATGCCAAACATAGCAAAATAATCTTCAAAATTGATTTAAACAATGATGTGTTCGGGCTCAACTTTTTAAACATTGCTTTATTGGCAAATTTCTTTTGAGCACGATATTTCCAGAATTGAAGTCCCAAAAAAATCAATAGGATTACCGGAATAATCACCAATACCCAAAACCATATTTTTTCGTCTA
>JBDSFP010000461.1:0-3447 GCA_039919415.1 Aquaticitalea sp.
CCTTCACTTTGGTCTTTTGGAGGAATTACTGTAAACACAATCACTTGTTCTTCGCCTTTGCTCGAAATGTTCACTTTTTGTTGTTCTGGATATACATTCCAACCTTGTGGATGCGCCAATACAACGTAACCCTCCAGATTATTTCGCCCAGCCTTTACATTGACCGAAATATCCTTTTGCTGATCTGTTGCAAAAATGATAACCTTTTCAGCCACTTTTGCCGAAACTTCTGGAACGATTTCAAAAGGTTTATAGACTTCACCTTTCACTGCATCGTTTGTTTTGTAAACAATCGGTTTTGTGAAACTGATAGACTCGCCAGCGATGGCCATGTTAAATGTTGCTGTATTTATTTGTGCCGTTTCTGGCAATCCAATCATTTGTTGATCATTGACTTTATACATGCCTAAAGTGCCTTTGTCAATGAGCCAATATGGGGAAGAATAGGTAGCGTTTGCTGAAATTGAAAAATCGGCCTCAAAACCTTGGTCTTCATTTTGTTTTAATGCTGTATTTTTTTCGATGTTTGAACCGTCAGAAAACAATACCGACTTTAAGATGATGTCTTGATTGCTGCGATTGATGGCTTCTAATTTTACAGGAACTTTACTGTTTGGAGTTGCTGTATTTGAATTGGCGACCGCTTCCAAATACAGGCCAGCACAGGCCGCAATGACGTTTTTAACGTCTTCTAATTTAATGGTTTTCCAATGTTGATCTGGGAGATTGTCAATCAATTTGTAGGCTTCCATCAACTTTGTAATTGAAGTAGATGGATTTTTAAAATCGTAGGTGTCTTGCACATTTTTTAAAATCGCGCCAATTGGTTGTCCCCCGTTTACACGATTCCAGCTCGTGTCAATACCGTCAAAAAGATTGGATTTGTCTATTGGCAAATCGCCATTGATCAACTCCACATATTCAGTTTCGCTTCCACGACTCCCTGTATTTCCAAAGCCTTGAGATTTGTGCGAACTTCTGCTCAAGGCTGCAATTTCGCTATTGGATAAGCCTTTGGAAGGAAAATAAGTTCCAACATCAAAACTCATTAAATTGGTTTTATCGGCCTTGTCAAATTTTTCCTGACTTCCATAAAACCACCAAGACGTATTGAAAAATTGGCGTTTTGGTTGCCAAGTCGTGGTATATTTCAATTGGTCTGGATAAGCGGATTTTTTTCCTGCCAAATCAAAAGCTTCAACGCTCAATATTGCTGAACTCGTGTGGTGTCCATGTGTCGTGCCCCCAGTTCTGTGGTCAAATCGATTGATGATGACGTCCGGTTGGAAATTGCGAATGGTCCAAACGACGTCGCCTAACACCTCATCCTTGTTCCAAATGGCCAAGGTTTCCTCTGGATCTTTCGAATAGCCAAAATCGTTGGCTCGTGTAAAACGTTGTTCGCCACCATCGATACGTCTGGCAGCCAATAGTTCTTGTGTACGTATGACTCCCAACAATTCCCTGATTTCCGGGCCAACCAAATTCTGTCCACCATCGCCTCTTGTCAAAGATAGATAGCCTGTTCGAGCTTTAACTTCGTTCGCCATATAAGAAATGAGACGTGTATTCTCATCGTCGGGATGCGCTGCAATATAGAGGACAGAACCCAAGAAATTCAATTTCTTGATGGATTCATAAATATCGGAACTATTAGGTTTTTTGGGTTGTTGCGCTTTTGTAGAAATACAAAAGAGGAGTGTCAGGATTAATAACGAGTAACGTTTTAGCATGGTAAGGTGCGATTAGCTTTAGCTTCAAATATAAAAAAGAAACCAGCGCAATGGCTGTTTTTAATGTTTATTTAACTACCAAAATAAGATTCCAAATTCCAAAATCCAAACTCCAAATTCAAGATTGAAACTTTAAATTCCAGTTTAAATCAAATCCGTTCCATCTTCAAAAAGTTCGTCGATGGCATCTTTTTGAATCAAGGTGACCGCTTTTTGCAGCATCAAATTATTCGGATAAGTTACCAAATCGCCATTGTCCAATCGCAAATGAAGTTGAAAAGCGCGAATGTCCTCAATGATGCCTTGAATCGGAAAATCTTTGTCGTGGATCTGTATCTTGTCTCCAACCTTATACGGAAAGGAAAAGAACATGATGATACCAGAAGTGATATTGCTCAAAATGGACCAAATTGCAAATAATCCAATTCCGATCACTGCAAAAACAGAGGAAAAAACAACGGCCAAATCATGGGCTTGCGTTCCAAAAACGAAAGGAATAATAACTAGGGCAATCAAGAAAAGAGCAACTGATACATAGCGATTCATCAAATGGATACGAGCCAAATTGATACCGCGTCTTCGAGAAATTTTGGTGATTAATGTCGTTATAATAAATCGAACCACTAATAGGAAAATCAATAAAAAGCCTGTGGTTATAAGCTCAATTTGGTAGTTTTTAAAAAACATAGAGTCTTCTTAAAATGATTTCCAAAGATACATCACAAATCCACGCACTCTTAATTAAGGCCAAGGGTTTTGCGAGAGCCATCATCCGCATTGCTGTTTTTGTTCCAATAATCGGATTTTATGGTCGCTATTTTAGTGGCTTTTGTGGTCAATTGTTTTGCGGCTTGGCCAAAACCACTCATAAAAGTTTCTTCCCATCCATTGATGTCATAAGGAAATTCTGGATTGAAATGAATGGTCAAACTTCGGTTCAATTCAGGATAGGAAACTGAATAGGAATCGTTCGTAAGTTGGGCTTTTGCTTGATAGCCTTTTAATGGTACATGACGCAATCGCAAAAATTCTAAGGAAGGAATGATTTGCTGATCGCCAACAGGCAGACTTTTTGGATTGATGCGTAATTGTATCCACAATTCATTTTCAAGAATGGTCTTTTCGAGATTGAAATCTTCGTCTGCCTCATTTTCAAAATAGGAATGCGACATCACTTCAAAATCAATTCGATTGTTCAGTTGCGTGTAAACATGGCCACACCATTCTTGGACTGAACAGGACACTTTGAGAGCATGTTCATTGTTGGCAACAGGATAAAATGTGCTTTGCATGATGGAATAGGGATAGATGCCAGTATTGAATTTTTTAATAGCATTGAGTTTTAGAACAGGGATATTGGTGGGATAATTTTTGTCTGCTTTGACTTGCAAATCCCTCAAAAAAGGTTCGGTAACGTACACTAGAACAGCCGTTCCAGATCGCATTTCGCCATATCGGGCTTGATCCAATTTGTATGATGTGATTTCTGCTTCATTGTTATACCAATAGCTTTTGAATTCCATGGAAAGGGGTTTTGCCTTCACTTGTGCAACCGAATTGGTCAAGGGTTTAATAATTTTCTTTTCTACGATGGTTTTAGGACTGTCTTTGCAGGACGTTGCGAAAGACACTATACAAAATACAACCAAAAATTTCACTAAAAACTTCATAACTCTTAATTTAAGATTAAAAATACAATCCAATCAACGGTCTA
>JBDSFP010000079.1:0-2891 GCA_039919415.1 Aquaticitalea sp.
CAATTATATTTTACAATTCCTAATCTTTACCTATAAAATGTATCTCTGCATTATTGATTTCCTAAAATAATCGGCAATCCAGAATCTCCTGCACCAATAACTATCACTTTACTGTTTGGAGATTCAGCCAACTTCATAGTGGCATCTATACCTTTATCCTGAAGGATTTTATCGGTCAACGAGGCACTCAAAATTCGATTTGATTCTGCTTTACCTTTTGCTTCAATGATTACTTTTTCTGCTTCTTTTGAGGCGGTTACCAATCGGAATTCATATTCCAAAGATTCCTGTTCTTGTCTCAATTTGCGCTCTATGGCATCCTTAATCGTATTTGGTAATGTGACATCACGTACCAAAACCTCATTGAGTTGCACATATTGCTTTTCCAAAATAAGCTTGGTTTCATGGAATATTTCATCTTGAATGGCGTCACGCTTACTTGAATATAATTGTTCCGGAGTATACCGTCCAACAACACTTCTTGCCGCACTTCTGATGGAAGGTTGAATGACACGCTGCAAATAATCCTGGCCTAAACTCTGGTGCAAGTGACCTAAATCCTTATAAACGGGCTCATACCATGCGGAGGCATCTATCTGGATTTCCAATCCATTGGAGGACAGTACTTTCATTGTTTCAAATAACTCCTGTTGACGTACTTCGTAAATAAAGACTTTGTTCCAAGGCGCAATCAAATGGAAACCTTCTCCAAGTGGTGGCTGGTCTGTAACGACACCTTCATCAAAAGTCTTATAAAGAACTCCGGCTTCCCCAGAACCAATGGTCACGGCCGATTTGGCAAATAATATAATCAGTACAATTGCGGCAATGATTGCAGGCAATGCAAATTTAGGTAATCTTTCCATAGTTGGGTGGTTATTAAATTAGTCCGTTGTATTTTCTAATGAACCATTCGGCAGAGAGGCTCAATGCAATTATAGCGAGTAGAAATTTCCAATCGATCAAAGGTACGACATTTTTACTGCTTTTTTGGATGGTTGCGAAACGTTGGTCATTCAATAAATTATCAATCAATGATTTGGTATCGCTGATGAAGTAAGATCTTCCTTGACTTTTGGTCGCAACGGATTGGAGTTTTGACACATTTGCATTCAGGAATTGTTGCTCAACGTTATAATCGAGGATTTTAATTTCGCCAGTTTTTGAAATGTTTTCATTATTCACACTGACCGTAAACGAATATTCGCCGGCAGATAAACCGCTCAAATCGACTTCGTAATTGGTGTTTTTCAATATGAAAGGAAAAGTCTTGCTTGCGTTGGATTCCTTGTTTTTAAGAATGATAGTCAAGGTTGCAGTGGCATCAAACTCATAATTCTTATTAAAATATTGAGCATTAATTCTTACGTCATCGTTTCCATTATAAAATGATTCATATGAAACGTTCAACCTGGATTTCTTTTGATTGGAACTTAAATACTGCATCAATTTTCCCATGAAATCATCAAAATTCGTAAAAGATTTGTCATCCAGAAAAGTTTGTGCTCTCCAACGCCAAATGCCTTCGCCCATTAAAATACCTTCTCGCCTGTCATTAACTTCGAACGTAGCCAACAAAGGCTCTTTTAGTTGAGTTCCATTTACTGACTTATATAAAATCGTTTCCGTTGGCACTGAAAATTTGACCTCGCCAAATTCTGAAGTCAAGGGTGGAAAGTCACTGAAATTCAATTTGTCGATAATGAATGTGGAATAATTGGTATTTAAATTCGGCTGGAAATCCTCCGTTTGATTTGTAATGTTCTGTTTGTATAAAGATTGAAATCCGTTGAGCGAAGACCAATTGGTTTGTGTGCCGACAATGACAAACGAATTGAGTCTCAGCTTTTCAATTTCGTTATAAACTAATTTAAAGTTAGTATTCGGTTGATATAAAATAATCAATTGAAAATCATTTGATTGATTCAAAAATTCATTTGGTTTTAAAATTGTTGCTTGGCGTTGTTCATTACTTTCAATAGACTTTTTAAGTGCGCCCAAATCTGGATGGAGAATGTCAGAAACGATTGCTACATTCGTTTTTTGATCGATGACCTCTACTGCAAAATTCTTAATGTTATTGACGATGTTTTTTTCGTTTTCAACGGGAACCAATTCTGCTTTGTAACTGCTCACTCCAACTCTATTTGCTGGAAGCGTCATGTTGATGACCTGTGAGGAATTTATTTTGCTGAAAGCGACATTTTGGGAGAATATTATCGAACTTCCTGAAGAAATCTTTAATTGCGTATTGACATTTGAATTCCCAGAATACACAGCAATAATCTCAACAGGAAATTGATTTTTAAGATAGGCGTATTTATTGACATTGAGTTGCTGGATTTTCAAATCCATATATTGCGTAGTATCGCCCAGAATCACCGGAAAAATGGGTTGTTTGTAACGGTTCGTCGAAAATTCAAAATCATTCCCATAGGTTTGGTTGCCGTCTGTAATCAACAAGGTTGGTGCGGTTGCGTTATCATAAACTTCTGAAAGTCGTTCCAGTAATAATGAAGGATTTGATTGCTTTTCTTTAAAAGTGAGAGAATCTGTTGCATAGACCTCCTTTCCGAATGAATAAAATTTGAGATTGAAACGCTCATTCATGGATTTACTAGATTTTAGATCTGTGAGCAATTCTCTTGTTTTGGTATCTTGTTTTAAATACGCAATAGATTCCGAATTATCAACTGCCACGATTAAGTTTGGCTTTTCATTGAAATAAGTGGTTTGGTCAAATTTTGGATTGATCAATAACAACATCACAGAAAAAATCGTCATAAATCTCAAGAAGGTCAAAAGCATATAAACCTTCGTTCGCTTTTTTGACTTGTAGAGATACTGAAAAAGCGCCAATGATAGCGCAATGATTCCAGCTAATATGATGT
>JBDSFP010000116.1:0-10069 GCA_039919415.1 Aquaticitalea sp.
TAATTATAAAAAATCAGTGTCATCAGCGTTCCATCAAAAAATAACTTTATGCCTGAATTCCCAAATATCATTCTTTATGCGATTCCATTCTTCATTATCTCGATGTTGTTGGAATTGTATGCGACCACCAAAGAAAACATCAAGACCTACGAAACCAAAGATGCCTTTTCGTCCATTGCAATGGGACTTGGCAATGTGGCATTGGGTTTTTTGAGTAAGATTGTTGTTTTGCTCGCATTTTTATTTGTGTACGACCATTTCAGGTTTTTTACAATTCCGTTCGCTTGGTGGAGTTTTATACTATTATTTTTTGCGGATGATTTTTCATATTATTGGTTTCATCGTATTTCGCACGAATGCCGTTTGTTTTGGGCATCACATGTTGTGCATCACTCGTCCCAACATTATAATTTGAGCACCGCTTTGCGCCAAACCTGGTCTGGCGGATTTTATTCGTTTATTTTTTGGCTTTGGTTGCCGGTAATCGGTTTTCATCCGGGAATGATTTTACTTCAAATGTCTGTGAGTTTGCTCTACCAATTTTGGATACATACCGAAGCCATCAACAAAATGCCAAATTGGTTTGAGTCCATGATGAATACACCGTCGCACCAAAGAGTACATCATGGCAGCAATCCATTATATTTGGACCGGAACCATGCAGGAATTTTTATAATTTGGGACAAACTCTTCGGAACATTTCAACCTGAATTGGAAGACGAAAAAGTAATTTATGGTCTTACTTCCAATATAAAAACTTACAATCCTCTGAAAATTGCCTTCCATGAATGGATTGCGATGTCAAAGAATATATTTTCTGGTAAGAAGTCAGTTGGATGTCGTCTAAATTATTTGATTAAACCTCCAGGTTGGCGACATGATGGCACAGGGAAGGTTAGTGATGATTTGAGGAGGGAGTGGGAAGATTCAGTAAGCAGTGTTCAGTCGAAGTCTTCAGTTGTTGAAGAATAAAAAAAATTTGCTCGCGAAGCCACCAAGTTTCAAAGTTTGATACTGAATTTTAAAGTTCAATACTCTCCCCAATTTCCAGCAACATCAAATCTTTATTCTTATCAAAAAACATACGTTTGGCTTCTTCGTGGTCGATTTCAATATAGCCGAAGGTGTCGTAGTGGTATCCCAAAACTTTATCGCATTGCACAAAATCACTTGCCAAAATGGCATCATCAATTCCCATTGTGAAATTGTCGCCAATTGGAAGGATTGCCAAATCCAGTTTTAGTTGTAGTGGAATCAACTTCATATCCATGGTCAAAGCGGTATCTCCAGCGATATAGATATTCTTATGTTCGCCTTCAATGACAAATCCTCCTGGTTGACCACCATAAGATCCATCTGGAAATGAAGAAGTATGGATGGCTATAACATATTTGACAGTGCCAAATTCAAAATCCCAAGAACCACCATGGTTCATTGGATGGGTTTCAAAACCCAAACCTTCATAATGAGTTGCTATTTCATAATTTGAAACAATCATCGCATTGGTACGTTTTGCAATGGCTTCGACGTCCAAAATATGATCGCTATGGGCATGTGTCAACAAGATATAATCGGCATTAAGAGTTTCTATGTTGATGTGTGAGGCTTTTTCATTTCCTGTAATAAACGGATCGACAAGAATATGAACGTCATTGACTTCAATTCCCAAAGTGGCGTGACCGTAGAATGTGATTTTCATATAAAATATTTGAAATTCAATTTAAGAAAAAAAGCCGATTAAATCAGACTCAAAATACTTTTTAAAAATCTCAGATTATAAAACAGAAAAAACTCGAGCAGATTTGAAGAAATTGCCCGAGTTTTTAAGCCCCAAATTTTTTAACCAACCTAATAGCAAATTGATGTTGGTATCAAATTCTAAATAAAAATATAAATTAAATTAATGATTCGCAAATATTTAACAAAATTTTTACAAAATATATCCAAGTCCCAAAAGAACGGAAAATAAGAAAGTAGTGACTGCCAATATTTTTAACTGCGAATCATAATCATCTGGGTGGCTTGCTTTCAATATCTTTTTAATATGTAATACCAAAGGAATATAAGCAATGAAAAACAGAAAATTCCACATTGAGGTATAATACAAAATGGAAAAAATGAATGATACCAAAATGGCTCCGATAATCAAAAAAAGATGGTATTTTTTAGCTTTGTTCTTGCCTAATTTTACTGCCAAGGTAATCTTTTCGGAAAGTAAATCGGATTCAATATCACGCATATTATTCAGATTCAAAACACCAACACTCAACAGTCCCAATGCAATTGCAGGAAGTATAACAACGTGATCCAGATGCTTTATAAAGAGGAAATAACTCCCAATCACACTGACCAAACCGAAGAATACAAATACAAAAAAATCGCCTAGTCCTTTGTATCCATAGGCCGAATCGCCAATGGTATAAGTCAATGCCGAATACATAGCAATACCTCCCAAAATCAGGAACAAAAATCCATACAAATACTGCTTGGTCCCAAAAGCTGCAAAGATTAGGGCAACGGTTAAAAAAACAACCACTAAAATGTTTTTTCTTACGGCATCGAGCATGTTATGTTCAGAAATCTTTCCACTTTGAAGAGCCCGTTCTGGCCCTACTCTATTCTCATTATCAGTGCCTTTGATTCCATCTCCGTAATCATTGGCCAAATTGGACAAGATTTGAAGTGCAATGGTCAAGAGTATGGCCAATATAAAGACCCTCCAATCAAAACTTCCATTGTAAAAGGCAAAACACCCACCCATGATAATGCCTGAAATCGACAAAGGCAAGGTGCGCAAACGCATGGCTGAGAGCCAAACTTTAATATTAGCCATAAATTACAGGGAGATTACGGAATCCATTTTTTTTCGAAATTTGGTTTGCGTTTTTCAAGAAACGCGTCACGACCTTCCTTGGCTTCGTCGGTCATATAGGCCAAACGCGTGGCTTCGCCTGCAAAGACCTGCTGTCCAACCATGCCATCGTCGGTTAGATTCATCGCAAATTTGAGCATTTTTATTGAGGTTGGGGATTTTGCCAAAATTTCCTGTGCCCATTCATAGGCGGTTGCTTCCAATTTTTCATGAGGAATTACCGCATTGACCATACCCATGTCAAACGCTTCCTGTGCCGAGTAATTTCGTCCTAAAAAGAATATTTCACGAGCTCTTTTCTGTCCTACCATTTTTGCCAAATAAGCAGATCCATAACCGCCATCAAAACTGGTAACGTCAGCATCGGTTTGCATAAAAATCGCATGTTCTTCACTCGCTAAAGTCAGATCGCAAACCACATGTAAACTGTGTCCTCCACCAACCGCCCAACCTGGAACGACAGCAATGACCACTTTGGGCATAAAACGAATTAAACGCTGTACTTCCAAAATATTCAATCTGTGATAACCATCTTCTCCCACGTATCCTTGATGCCCACGTGCTTTTTGATCGCCTCCACTACAAAAACTCCAAATTCCGTCTTTGCTCGAAGGCCCTTCCGCAGAAAGCAATACCACGCCAATGTTCACATCTTCAGTGGCATTATAGAATGCTTCGTACAATTAACTAGTGGTTTTTGGTCTAAAAGCATTTCTGACATTTGGTCGATTGAAAGCGATACGAGCGACTCCATTACATTTTTTATAGGTAATGTCTTCGTATTCCTTTACGGTTTCCCATTTAATGTGATCCATGAATTGAAATTTCTAGTGTAAAAATAAGGTATCTAACGGATTAAAAAAATTAGAGGAGGTAAATACCATCATCCTTGATGTCTATCAAGCGTTGTTTGTAAAGAGCGCCGATGGCTTTTTTGAAATTTTTCTTGCTCATTTCGAGACTTTTTTTGATGTCTTCCGGAGATGATTTATCCGTTAGATTCAGAAAACCTCCGTTGTCTTCAAGTACATGAAGAATGGTTTCCGAATTGGGTTCGATGTTTCTATATCCAACCTTTCCAAGGGAAATATCCAATTTATTACCAGGACGAATCTTTTTGACGATTCCTTTCATTCGGTCGCCAACATTCAAATCTTTATAGATATCATCATTGAAAATTAAGCCTGAATGTATTTTATTGACAATGACATTCATTCCAATATCCGAAGGATGCGAGACGATTAAGTCGACTTCATCAAACTGCTGGATAGTCAATTCCTTATTATCCAAATAGTTTTTGGTTTTACTCGAAGCTACCAATCTGTTGGTTACTTCATCGACATAGCAATGGATTAAATACCATCCGCCACGTTTCATTTTGAAAGCCTGTTCCTTAAATGGACAGAACAGTTCCTTTACCAATCCCCAATCCAAAAAAGCTCCGAATGGTGCTACCTCGCTACATCTCAAAACCGCAAATTCTCCTTTGGTAACGTGTGGTTTGTCGGTTGTGGCAACAGGGCGTTCTTCGTTGTCGAGATACACAAACACATCCATCTTTTCCCAAATCTTAAACTCCTTTGGAACATAACGATTCGGCAACAAAACTTCTTCGCCTTCAACATCGGCCAAGTAAAGACCTTGCTCCGCTTCACGAATAATTTCCAATGTGTTATATTCTCCTATGTTGATCATTTTGTTTCAATATGAAGTTGAAATTGAAGTTGAATTTGAAATTAAAATGCTCTTTCATCTTTTTTTCTTTTCTGCATGTCTTAACTCTTTATTCTTTGTCATTGCTCTCTATTCTTTTCTCTTATTTAATAAACTCAAAATAATTCAATAGAATCTCATCATTTTTGGTTCTTGGAGTAAAAATCTCCAAAATTCGTGGCTTTTCAGAATCGCCATAAAAATTCTTCAATTGGGTTTTTAATTCCTCCTCATTGGATGCTTTGTCATAATCAAAACCATACATAGTCGCCAAATGTTCCGCAGTCAAATCATGTTTAGTCTCAAAGTAAGTGTCGAAATTTTCGGTGTTTTTATGTCCCGGAAGAATTCTAAAGATGCCACCACCTTGATTATTGATAATGATGATCCTGAAATTTTTTGGAATGTAGTTGTTCCAAAGTCCGTTGCTATCGTAAAAGAAGCTTAAATCGCCTGTAATGAAAATGGTTTGCATTTCCTTCACTACAGCGCAACCAACCGCAGTGGATGTACTTCCATCAATGCCACTCGTGCCACGATTGCAAAACACTTCGATACTTGGATCCAGATCGAACAATTGTGCATAACGTACCGTCGAACTGTTGCCCAATTGCAACACCGTATTGGCAGGTATGGTTTCTGTAAGCAAGTCAAAAACCTTAAGGTCACTGAATTCTAGATTCCGTAAATATTCCAAATGTTTCAATTGGCGTTTAAACTTTACAGGTCGCCATGTTTTTTGGTAATTGCTTTTAATAACGTGGGTGATTTTTGGCAAAAACACTGAAAAAAATTGATTGGGTGTGGTTTCAATATGTTTCTCCAAAACAAAAAAGGTATCATTGGCAGTTTTTTTATCGACATGCCAATGGTGTTTTGGTGGGTATTTTCTTAAAAACGCCTTGATTCTTTTTGAAACTATCAAGCCTCCAAAGGTAATGAGAATATCAGGCTGAAGTTTTAGAAATTCCTCATCAGTAAGAGGTGTAATTAATTTATCGATACTTGGATAAAACTCCTCATCATGAACATTTGAAGTAGTTTCGGTAAATACCAACACGCTATTATCATTGGATAATTCCTCAATCCATTTAGTATCCAAATAATTTGGAGGATTGGCACCTATCAGAATCATTTTTCTGGCGGATTCATTCCAATCAATCAAACATTCCTCAAGTACAACTTTTTCTATCTTCTTTTTATCCTTTTCATTAAATGCCTGAACTTCGGGTTTGACGCTCAATTTGTCGGTCAATCCATATAATGGTTCATCAAAAGGCACATTGATGTGCACTGGGCCACTGCGATGGATGGCTAGATTGATGGCAGTATTAATTTCTTCTTCATTATGTGATTGGATATCATCTTGAAGTCCCAAAAAACGTTCCAACTTATCCTCAATGTTCTTGAAAATTGGCAATTCTTCCTGTTCGGAAAGATTGAGTTCATCTTTTAAATCCAATTTCAAGTTTGCTGAATGCAAAATATGGTTTACAAAAACATTTTTCTGATTGATGGTTTGTCCATCTCCAATTCCCACAAGATGTTTGGGCCTATCGGCAGAAATGACCACCAAAGGAATATCGCTATAAAACGCTTCCGAAATCGCAGGATAATAATTGAGCAAGGCACTCCCTGAGGTACAGACCACAGCAGCGGGTTGTAGCAATTGTTGGGCAATTCCCAGAGCGAAAAAAGCAGCGCTGCGTTCATCAACAATGCTGTAGCATTTGAAAAATGGATCATTAGTAAAACCGATGATCAAAGGAGCGCTTCGACTTCCTGGAGAAATGACAATATGTTTGATGTTTTTTGCTTTGAAAAGCTGTACCACTGTTTGAGCTAGTGGGATTTTGGAATACTTCATGGATCTTTAATTGTTGCCACAAATTTACAAAATAGCTAACGAACTACAATTACAAAATGTTTTTAATAACCCGCGCTTTAGAGACCGTTTCCTCCCATTCATTTTCGGCAATGGAATCTTTGGTAATACCAGCGCCGACATATATAAATGCTTGATTGTCTTTCAATTGTACGCATCTCAAATTGACATAAAGATTTGACATTGTTTTTATTGAAACATACGCATCATTTTCGACATTATGTCTGTTGGAATTTCTTGATGTCCGATCTTTAATATTCAATTCTCCCAGAAAACCTGTATAAAACTCACGCTCGTATTTTTCGTTTTTTAGAATAAATTCTTTGGCTTTTTCTTTTGGAAAACCACAGACTGCTGGAGTTGGATGGATTGCTTTCAGCAATTGTTCCAAGTTTAAAGTTTTTCGATTAAGGTTGGCTTTGATACTTGTTTTAAGATGAAGTAAGTTTCCAGCTTTAACGGTCTCCGCTTTAGAAACTTGTAAATTGGCGACTGAAGACTGCAAAATATCTACAATAAAATCGGTAACCAATTGCTGTTCTTCTTTTTCTTTGCATTTCCACACCACATCAAGCGTTCCATCGAATATCTGCGTGCCTGCCAACGCCATAGTGGTCAATTGGTTGCCTTCAATTTGCATCAAAATTTCAGGCGTTGCTCCTAGCCATAATCCAACTTTCGGATGGTAAAAACAGTACACAAATGCTGTTTCATATGTATTTATTAATCTTCTAAAGATGTCGATTGGATTGTCATCATGAAGCGGAATAATTTCCTTGCGGGAAATCACAACTTTTTGAAATTCATTGGATTTGATGGCTTCAATAGCACTCTGAACTATTGCAATATGAATATTTTTTTGCTCTATATTTGAATTTTGATTTTGATGCGATTTCTCGGTTTTGGCCGATTTGTCCAAATTGCATTCTATAGTTTTAGAATTTAAGGTTGGGATTAGAACTGTATTTTTCTCACTAATAAAAGGTGCGAAAACAAATCCGTTTTCCCTGTAATCCGAAAGTAAATAAAGGGTCGAATCCTTTTGAAGGTATGCTTTCAAAGTGGACCCATTTGGCTTTCGAAAAGCTATAAATGGAAGTTCAGCATTGAATTGGCTTTGAAGTCGCTCAAAAAAAATTTCAGATTGTATCATTTTGGTTTTGGCAAAGAGATTGTTGATAATCTGCATATCGACACCAAATTATCGTCTTCATCCGTAATTCTTATATCCAATAATTGAGTGGTCCTTCCTTTGTGCAAAAAAGTTGCTTTGGCATATATAAAACCTTCTTTGACACTTTTGAGATGATTGGCAGTGATTTCCAGGCCACGAACATAATTATTTTCGGTGTCCATAAAAATATGGGAGGCAAAACTACCAACACTCTCTGCCAAAGCAGCAGTTGCTCCTCCATGTAAAACACCATCGGGCTGAAAAACCCTTGAATTGACAGGCATTCTGGCCACAAGAAAATCTGTTCCGTAATCCACCATTTCAATATTCAAAGTTTCCATGAGCGTGTTTTTACTGACCTCGTTGGCTTTTGCTAAAATTTCTTCCTTGGATAATTGCATGGGATACTTAAATTTTATTGTAGTATGTAAAGGTACAAAACATCGACGTAAATGGAAATGGATGAAAAGAAATCTCTTACCAAACAGCCAACTCGTATTCTATCTAAAATCACTTGACAGCAACTTAAAGAAACTATTTTGTTCTTTTGTTATGGCAAATGGTGTCGGAGTTTTTTTAATACTATTTTGAGGATTTAAATGCCGAAAATAATCTTGGCATGGCTCCACGTGATTAAAGTTACTATTACCTCCAATCAAAATTCAAAAATGGGGACGCCAATTGGCAGTCCAAAGAAAAATTTTTCATACAATCTTATAATGTGATGCATTAGGTTGATTTAGCATTTGAAAATGAAGATATTTTTATTATAAATTTTAAATTTTCAGGTTACTCTGAAAGTGTTTTTGATTTAAGGGACTGCGGATTAGCCATTATTTGAAAACCGCCTTCTTTCAAGAAAAAAAATGAGCTATTGCATTATTCGGACTTTGTGATTTTCAAATTACACATTTGAAGGAATGTAGGATGCGAGAAAACAACTTCTTTGTCATAATAAAAAAAAGAGTGGCCTAAAATAAGACCACTCTTGTTTGATTAATAAATAAAATGGAATCTAAACTTTAATTTTTAGAATTCGATGAAATTATTTTTTTCATTTCAATTCCTTCATTCGTAACGATTTTTACAAATAACAATCTATCCAGCGCTCGTGATAAATCAAATTTGACATCAACTGTGCTGTTTTTAATATATTTATTGTTTTTGTAAGTTCCATATACTATTCCGTGAATATCCACAATGGTTATATCAACATCTGTATTGTAATCATATTGATATGCTAAGTTCAAATGTGTTGTAAACGGATTCGGTGATAATCTTAAAATGCCCTTTCCTTTATGACCTTTAACATCAGTAGCTACAATAACATCTGCATTGCAATTTACCGATTCGCCAGCAAAGGAACTTCCTCCATTATCTCCTACAATAGCGCCACTTGAACAAGCTGCACCATGAATGATGATATAGAATGAATCACCAGAGACAGCTACAGGACCTACCTGATAGCTACTTACACCACCTCCTAAATTAGGATTAAAATTGTATTGTCCAGGCGCAACGGTAGTTTCATTCCTTTTGCCTCTTTTTACAATTGGTGCAGGCGTACAACCTATATAAACATGTGCCTCGTTCAATACGCTACCACCGGTCATATTATACGTAACGGTTACGGTTCCTTCTGTAGAATAAACAACAGTTGCAGTTCCATAATTATAACCCTTACTTATATCACAATGCGCGGCACCGCCATATAGAATAAACTCATAGGTGCCTGGCTCGGTAATATGATTGCTCCATCCCCAACGGTTATTTCTAATCTCAGGAATATCCAAGAAACAAGTTGATAAGTCTCCGTTGTAAGCAAAGACTGTATCGCATCGTTGCTCACAGTTTATCACAGAAAGATTTGTCATCGCCGAACCACTACATCCATTGGAGTCAGTATAGGTATAGGTAATCGTACTACTACCTCCTGCTCCTACTAGAGATGGATTAAAACTATAAGTTCCGCCTTCATTAGCTACAACACCAGTTCCTGAATATACACCTCCTGATGGAATGCCTCCTGTTAAAGGAATTATTCCACTTTCTAAACATGCTGGTTTTATTTGTCCTATTGAAACAACTGGAAGGTCGGACTCATGAATCGTGAGAAACACGCAGTACAAGCATCCATTGTCGTCTCTAGGGTGTATCGCCACAGGCGAATCGGCAGCCGTATAGGTCATACCGTTGAAAGGCCAGGTGTAGCTTTCCCCCTTGCAAATCGTAACTTCATCATGGATGTCTGGTGTGACCGGATATTCATCGATTGTGAGAGTCACTTTATAATAGCAACCATGTCCATTGTCAACATTAACCACCACCGGTGAATTGGCAGCAACATAGTACCTTCCGTTATATGGCCAGAGGTAGCTGGATCCTTTACAAATCGTAACGTTATCATTGATATCTTGTGCTGGTG
>JBDSFP010000129.1:0-12485 GCA_039919415.1 Aquaticitalea sp.
CCTTCACATTTATTGGAAATGATTTCCACATAAATTCCCCAATCGGTCACGCCAGAAATAACACCTACAAATTCCTCATCCTTATGGTTTTCCATAAAACGGATTTGCATGTACTTGATGGAATCACGTTCGGCTTTGGTCGCCAGATTTTCCATATTACTGGAATGGTTACATTTCTCTTCGTAAATCTCCTCATTTGCAGATTGTCCGCCATCGAGATACAATTGTAACAATCGATGTGCCATCACATCAGGATACCGCCGAATGGGCGAAGTAAAATGGCAATAGTAATCAAATGCCAAACCGTAATGACCGATATTGTGTGTTGTATACTCTGCCTTGCTCATGCTTCGAATAGTCAATGTATCGACCAAATTCTGTTCTTTTTTACCATGAACATCCCGAAGCAAACCGTTTAGTGAGGCTGAAATGCTATTGCGATCCTTAAAATTAAGTTTATAACCGAACTTTGAAACTATACCTTGCAATGCCGCCAATTTACTTTCATCAGGTTCGTCATGCACACGATAGACAAAGGTTTTTTTAGGTGATTGTTTTCCTACATATTCAGCAACTTTTTTGTTTGCCAAGAGCATAAATTCTTCAATCAATTTATTAGCATCCTTACTAGTTTTAAAGAAAACGCCTATTGGATTTGCCTGTTCATCCAAATCAAATTTTACTTCAACCTTATCAAATGAAATGGCACCATCCTTCATACGTTTACGACGCATGATTTTAGCGAGAGCTTCCATTTTTAAAATAGCATCAGCTACTTTTTGGTCTACCAAATACGGTTTTCCCGTTATTGAAATTTCTGCAGGAATTTGATTCGTTTTCGTTTCAATCATCACTTGCGCTTCTTCATAAGCGAAACGCGCATCACTATACGTAACAGTTCTACCAAACCATTGATTTTTTACTTCTGATTTGTCATTCATTTGAAATACTGCAGAAAAAGTATATTTCTCTTCATGAGGTCGAAGGGAACAAGCGTTATTGGACAACACTTCAGGAAGCATTGGCACGACTCTATCCACTAAATATACAGACGTTGCACGTTCATAAGCTTCATCATCGAGAATCGTTCCTTCTTGAAGATAATGTGAAACATCAGCAATATGGATCCCTATTTCATATAGTCCATTGCCCAACACTTCAAAAGAAAGTGCATCATCAAAATCCTTCGCGTCTTTTGGGTCGATTGTAAAGGTCAATTTTTTTCGCATGTCGCGACGTTTGGCAATTTCTTCCTTAGTTATGGAGGTATCAATTTTATTGGCGAATTCTTCCACTTCAGGTGGAAAGTCATAAGGCAACCCGTATTCCGCCAGAATGGAATGGATTTCTGTATTGTGTTCGCCTGGTCTTCCTAGAACCTTCAGAACTTTTCCGATTGGAGAGTCTTCTCCTTCTTCCCAAGATTCCATGGCTACCAATACTTTATCTCCATCTTCCGCTTTGTTGATTTTATTGTTGGGAACAAAAATATCCTTATACATTTTAGTACCATCAACCACCACAAATGAATAATTTTTATGAACTTGGATGACGCCCACATATTCGCTTTTAGCACGTTTGATGACGTTGGTAATCTCGCCTTCAAACTTGCCTTTTTTACGGCGTTTGTAAACATAAAATTCAACTTCGTCGCCATGCAAGGCTCGGTTGATATTATTTGAGGTTATAAAAACGTCTTCATCAAAATCGTCGCTGATAATGTAGCCTGATCCTCTTGCGGCCATATCCAATTTCCCAACATGATATTCGGTGTTTACAACGGCTTTGTATTTACCACGTTCTACTTCAACGATTTCTTTTTTGGCAAGCAATTCGTTGAGCTTTTTGATGATTTGGTTTCTGTTGCTGGCATCAGTTACCTGAAGTTTTGCAGCAATTTGTTTATAGTTGAAGGCTTGGTTTCTATCTTTTTTTAAAATACTTAGAATGGTATTTGTGAGTTCAGGAATCCCTTTGTTGGATTTCTTTTTTTTATGTCTTGTCATTTATTGTGTAATCATATTGATTTCCTAAAACCCCGAAGTTTCGGGAGAATTCTGTTATTTTTTGACTTAATCAAAGGAGAAAATTGGTAATTAAGTTGTTGCAAAGCTACGGTTAATTAATTTAACAGCCTTTGTCCACCAAAAAGTTTATCCACATTTAATAATTAGATAATCATCTTTTAATTAAAATTTTAAAAAATAATGATGGTGATGATAGCTTGTTCATAGCTTTGATAACTTTTTTGACTTTTGTTTTGTTCGCACTGATTTTACATGTTGTTAATATAAAGTTAACATTTTATATAGATTTAATGGCTTGATTGATAACCATATTTTGATGGTTATAAACACCTGTTTATAACCGAATAGAAACTCAAAAACAGCATAAGTTTATCATTTTTTTTGTTCACTAATCCTATTTTTCGTCTAATAAGTTGCCCAAAGAAAAAGGCTAACTTTTTTGGTCGTGTCATTCCTATTTTGGTTTGGAAAAATAATTGGATTGAAAAAATTAATCTATCAGTTTTTGAAAGTTAGTTATGAACAGGTAATGAATATGGAAATGGCATCTTTTGTTATTAACCTTTTTTATAGTGAATAAACACAATTATTGCGCTTCGTTTAGTAACTTTATATGCTCAAAATAATACTATAAAATTATGACCATTTCAATAGGTAATGACCACGCAGGTACAGATTATAAAAAAGCTATAGTAAAACATTTGGAAGTTAAAGGCCATACAGTTAATAACTATGGAACCGACTACAATGATAGTGTCGATTATCCAGATTTTGTACATCCCGTTGCAAAAGATGTGGAAAGTAAAAAAGTTGATTTAGGCATCATCATCTGTGGAAGCGGTAATGGAGCTAATATGACTGCCAATAAGCACCAGGGTGTGCGTTCTGCATTGTGTTGGACGAAAGAGATTGTTACTTTGGCAAGGCAACACAACAACGCCAATATTTTGAGTATTCCAGCTCGTTTTACATCCGAACAACAAGTTATAGATATGGTTGACACCTTTTTAAATACAGATTTTGAGGGCGGACGACACGAACGACGTGTTGAAAAAATTTCTATAGCACTGTCTTAAATGGGTAAGGATCATTCGCACCAACATAAAGACATGAAAGGTAGAAATTTATGGATTTCTATTCTTTTGAACACCCTCATCACAGCGGCTCAAATAGTGGGAGGCTTGATTTCTGGAAGTTTATCCTTGTTGAGTGATGCCTTGCACAATTTCAGTGATGTTATATCATTGATAGTAAGTTATATTGCCGCAAGATTATCCAAGCGAAAAGCCTCCATACATCGAACGTTTGGTTATAAGCGTGCCGAAATTTTAGCAGCTTTTATCAATGCCTCAACCTTGGTTATTGTGGCGGTTTTGTTGATTATTGAGGCCTATAAGCGCTTTGGTAATCCACAAAAAATTGAATCGGGTTTAGTAATTTGGTTGGCTTTGTTAGCCATTATCACCAATGGTTTCAGTGTCTTATTGCTCAAGAAAGATTCGCACAATAATATCAATATTCGTTCTGCATATGTACACTTATTGACCGATATGATGGCTAGTATAGCGGTGTTGATTGGTGGCTTGTTGATGAAATATCTTCAATGGTTTTGGGTGGATAGTTTACTGACCTTGCTCATTGCGCTTTATTTGATTTGGGTTGGGTTTGATCTTTTGATTAAATCGTCCAAGATGTTGATGTTGTTCACACCAGGTCATATCAATATCGAGGAGGTGGTGAGAGCTGTTCACCAAATCCCGAAAGTGAATCGATTGCACCATGTGCATATTTGGGGATTGAATGACGATGAACTTCATTTGGAAGCGCATCTCGATTTAACTGAAAATTTGACAATCAATGAATTTGATGACATTTTACATCAGATAGAAAAGGTCTTGCACGAACAATTTTCAATTAATCATGTGAATATTCAACCTGAATTCAATAAGGAAGATCCTAAGGAAATCATTGTTCAGGATTGAAAAATAGGGCCACGAATACGTGAATTTTTTTAGTTGATCAGTGAACAAAAAATCATAAAACAAATGCTCACAATAAAAATCAAAACCTTCAAACAGCTGTCCATAGATGAATTGTATGCTATTTTGCAATTGCGAAGCGAGATCTTTGTTGTAGAACAAAATTGTGTCTACCAAGATTTGGATTATAAAGATCAAAAGGCAATGCACATTTTAGGATTTAAGAACAAAAAATTAGTGGCCTATACTCGGATTTTTAAATCAGGCGATTATCTTGAAAATGCAAGTATTGGAAGGGTGGTAGTGAAACAAAACGAACGGAAACATCGTTATGGATATGACATTATGAATGCTTCCATGGAAGCTGTGAAAAAGCATTACGACGCCACGACCATTCAAATTTCGGCTCAGGTTTACTTAAAAAAATTCTACAATAATTTAGGATTTAAAGCTGTCGGTAAATCATACCTTGAAGATGGTATTCCGCATGTTGGAATGCTTAAAAATTAATTATTTTCGCCAACATAGGTTACCAAAATTTCCACTCGCCGATCAAATTTTGGATCGCCACCAAGTGGAAACATACGACGCATCCCGACGTATTTCATTCGTTTTGTGTCCACACCTTTTTTAGCCAAATAGTCATAAATGTACTTAGCCCTCGCCAAAGAAAGATTTCGTTTTTTGGTTTTTCTATCAAGCGCATCCCTACCATTTTGAGTACAGCATACATGTCCTTGAATGGTGAAATAAATATCTTTGCGTTTAATCATGACCTTGGCAATATTCTCGAGCGTTTTGACCGATTCTGGCATCATATAACTATAACCGGTTTTAAACAGAATATTGTCGAGAACGATATTGTCGCCAGCCTTGATGGCTCCACTCAATAGTTCGGCGGCATCTTTTGGTTTGGTTTCTACTACGAGTTTTGGAGGAAAGACCTGTTTGACAATAATCTGGACTTTCCGATTGAGGCCGCGTATATTTTCAACATTCTCTTCTGGTACCACCTTCAGCAGGACTTCCCCCTTGCCATCAACATTGATGATCACGGATTCGTCAAATTCATTATTGGAAAAAATGGCGCGAATGTTATTGGCGCGATCATTCGATAACTTCAAATTATAATCGCTACTGCCCCGATCATCACAAAATCCATAAATGGAGATTTTTTCAATGTCGAGCGATTCAATTTCGGAAAGGAATGCCAGTAATTTGGTGTGCTCCGATGCAGGAACTTCAGATTTATCCGTCTCAAAATACACCTCGTGAACCAACTCTTTTTGAGACAATACACATTGTGAAAATAGCAGGAAACAAATAACTAAAGTTTTCATTCGTTAGCGCAAGGGGTTTATAAATATAATGAATTTTCAGGATTCTCAATACAAAATATTGGTTCTACAGATTGAGATAACTCGAAAATTTTGCAGGATTTTTAAACAATTCCGTGCTTTTCTGGATTTCTGGATTAGTTGCGATATAGTAAGTATATAAGCCATCTCTGTAGAAATAGTGCTTTACAATTTCATCGGAAATTAAGGACATCAATTGCGTTTTGTTCTCATCAATCGCCTTATTTTTATAGGCATCCAAAGCAGAAAGCAATGCTTTAAAACTAGAGTCGATTGCAGTGCTCAATTCCTCTTCTTTAGCAACGATTAGGGCATTATCAAATGCTTTCTCGGTTTTGGTCTCAAACGTAAAATCATTGGATTTCAAATAGGTTTTAAAATCATTAAAATCAGAATCCGAGAGTTTAAAGTTGCTCAAATCCTTTACGGAATGCTTATAATAATAATTAGTGGCATAATCAAAGACTAAATTTTCATCGAGAATTGCCGAGGTTACAGGGCTTATTTGGGAAGCTTCCATGACTATATCCGGCTGGATCCCGCCCCCATCATATACTGTACGACCTCGTTTGGTCTTGAAAGAATTGTAATTTTCCTGTTTGACTCGTGTGGCATGACCTTCTTTATCGCGATTCCAATAATCCAAAGCCTGGATACAGCGACCCGAAGGTGTGTAATAACGAGAAATGGTAATTTTCATCTGAGTGCCATAAACCAGTGGTTTTGGTCGTTGTACCAAACCTTTTCCAAAGCTGCGGGCTCCAATGACCACAGCTCTGTCCAAATCCTGTAGAGCGCCAGTCACAATTTCGCTTGCAGAGGCACTTTTGCCATCGATGAGCACAATCAATGGTATTTCGGTATCGATGGCATCGTTTTGGGTATAATAGGTTTTATTGTATTTTTCAACTTTCGATTTGGTGGTTACCACCAGCTGATTTTTTGGCACAAAAATGTTGACAATATTGACGGCCTCGTTTAGCAATCCACCACCATTCCCCCTTAAATCCAAAATCAATTTTTTGGCTCCTTGATTTTTTAAGGATCTAACGGCATTTAGTGTTTCCATAGATGCCTTTTCTCCAAATTTCCGAAGCACAATATAGCCAACACCATCTTCCATTAAGGAATAATGAGGCACATCATGGATTTCCACTGACTCACGTTTAATTGTGGCCGTTTCGGTTTTGCCTTGTCTAATATAAGTCACAATCACAGTTGTTCCGGCTGCTCCTTGCAGCAAATTGGCAGCATCATCCTTAAAATCGGCCACGACCACATTGTCCACTTTTATGATTTCGTCTCCGGCTTTTAAACCAGCTTTGTCTGAGGCATAATCCTTGTAAGGTTCCACAATGACCAATTTATCTTTTAGCGTGCGCACATTGGCTCCTATACCTGTATAATCGCCAGTGCTGTTGATGCGAGCATCTTCAACGTCCTGTTCATTGTAAAAATTGGTATAAGGATCCAAATCCTGAAGCATACTTTTTATGGCCGTATCCATCAATTCACCAGGATTGGTGTCATCAACATAGTTCATGTTGATTTCTTTGTAAAGCGTCGTAAAAATTTCGATTTGTTTGGCAATTTCAAAAAAATCTCCTTTATAAAAAGCGGTTCCAGTAAAGAAAATTACACCTGCCAATACTGGAATCAGAATGCATTTTTTGTATAATTTTTTCATTTGAATTCGTGGTTTAGTCTTATGTAATTTTTTGTATAAATTTAGCAAACGCTTGATTCATTTTCAATGTTACCGTTTCAAAATCCGTTCCTTCTTTGCCAATGTACAAAATCATTAACGCATAAGAGGATGGAAAATTGTTAAAATACCTTGGTTTTTGAAGCCTGTATACTTCTCTCATCAGGCGTTTGATCCTGTTACGATCTACCGCTTTTTTAAAATGCCGTTTACTGACTGAAACACCTGCTTTTATACGCACACCATCTTCAAAAGTAGTTTCTAAATACACAATTCTCAAAGGATAAGCCACCACAGACAGTCCTTCCGCAAACAATTTTGCAATGAGCTTTTCACTTTTGAGTTTTTCTTTTTTGTTGAACGTGAATTTCATCAAGGGTAAAGATACAGAGGTTTTATAAATAAAAAACCGCTCTTTAAAAGCGGTTTCATGTTGTTTGAAATTGATTTATGAGACCATGATTATTTAATGTTGTTGTCTCTATTCACATCAGCCATAAATCCATCAGGATCAAGCGTTACTGATTTGATAAACGGTCTTGCCTTATCAATTGTGAATTCATAGGTTGGATACGCCCAAGCCCAAGCTTTTAATGTTCTAGCAGTAGTTGGCTTTGAGCCATACATCATTTGTAATGGGATGTGGAATTGCTGCTTGGACCCATCTGTAAATTCCACTTGCACGTCTATTGGCATTGGCATTACCCCGATACGCTCTAAAGTAACTTTGACGCCATTACCATCACTTTCAACACTTTTTACACCATAATCGATAGTATTGGTAGTCTGTGTCCAGTCCGTCAGATACCAATCCAGTTCCAATCCAGACACTTTTTCTGCAACTCTTATAAAATCCAATGGTTTTGGATGCTTGAAAGACCAATCATCAAAATATTGTTTTAATGTTTTATCTAAATTCTCATCGCCAATAACGTAACCTAATTGGGAAAGAAAGATTTCACCTTTGCTATAGGCAGAAATGGAATAAGCTTGATTATAAGTATATCTATCTGCGTGGGTAGTTTGAGGTTGCTCTTTCCCGGAGTTAGCCAAATACACATAAGAACGGTAGGCCCCGGCATATGGGTTAATTTTGTTAGTTTGGAAAATATGATTTACCGCCCTGTCTTCAATATAGCTTGCAAAGCCCTCATCCATCCATTCGTTTTTTGATTCGTTGCTTGCCATTAAAAATTGAAACCAAGTATGTGCCATTTCATGCGCAACCACACCCTTAACAAGACCATCGAAAGTTCCTTCTCCCAAGACAAGGGTACACATAGCATATTCCATACCACCATCGCCGCCTTGAATGACAGAATATTGTTGATACGGATATTTTCCCACCTTATCGCTGTAATACTGCATCAACTGAGCCGCATACGGCTCCATTTTTTTCCAGTTGTCAATAATTTTTGGATTGTTTTTATAAAAGAAATGCATCATCGGACCATCCTTTACCTGAAGTTTGTCATGCACATAATTCGGATCGGCAGCCCAAGTAAAATCATGCACATTTGGTGCTTTGAAATGCCAAGTTAACGTGTTACCTTTTTGTTTTTTTATCGGCTCGGTTTCGTAGCCATGGCCAATTTCATTTGGATTTTGAAGATAACCTGTTCCTCCGATGGTGTAATTTTTATCGATAGTAATCTTTACATCAAATTCGCCCCAAACACCGTAAAATTCTCTTGCTATGTAAGGGTCTGCATGCCAACCTTCGGCGTCGTATTCGGCCAATTTTGGATACCATTGCGTCATTGACAAAGCAACCCCTTCACTATTATTGCGTCCAGAACGACGAATTTGAACAGGCAATTGGG
The DNA here is from genome assembly GCA_039919415.1 of Aquaticitalea sp. Lineage (GTDB taxonomy): Bacteria > Bacteroidota > Bacteroidia > Flavobacteriales > Flavobacteriaceae > JBPOFM01. The sequence goes on from JBDSFP010000129.1 coordinate 8,893, forward strand.
CATCAAACTGCATGTCAAATGTGGTTCTGCCTCCGGGATAAATCGGTTCATTGAGAGTGACAACCAAAATGGTTCCCACAGTTTCGTAAGTCACTATTTTACCATCTTGTATCAGTGAATTGATTTTGATATACCCAATTTCATCAGGCTTAAGTTTGGCAATTCGACTTTCATAAATTGGACTTTCTTTTGTTCCAATATTCGGAGCAATTCTACTATCTGGATCAGCAATGTTTTGTGCTCTTGCGTCCATTTCACTCCCTGGTTGGAAGGCATTTGGATATAAATGGTAAAAGACACGATTCAATACATCAGGTGAATTGTTGGTGTACACCAATTTCTGGGTTCCTGTATATTGATAGGTTTTAACATCCATATTGATGTCCATCGAGTAATCAATATGTTGTTGCCAGTAGGAAGATTCTGTTGTTACTTTTTGAGCGTTTTGAGCAAAAAACATCTGACTCGTTAGGAGTAAACTGAATGTAAAAAAAGATTTGGGAATCAACTTCATAATATATAGAAATGAAAAACCTCATGAACCTGATGCCCATAAGGTTTTATGATTAGATTTTCATTTTTTTTTGGCAACTTCTGACGCCATTATCAGAGCGTTGTACGTGTTTGCAATTCTTCCAGATGTGGACAGATTTGTAAATGACTGTACATTTTTCGGATCGCCACCTACAATCACCTTGGTGGTCAACGGCAATCCAGATTTAAGGATGATATCTTTCACCTGTGCAGCTTTTAAGCTTGGATATTGTGAACGGATCAAAGCTGCAAGACCCGCAACCCCAGGAGAGGCAAACGAAGTTCCATTAACAAATTCATACTCGTTTCCGGGTGAGGGTGAATAAATTTGTCCTCCAGGGGCAAAAACATCGATGTTTATCTTTCCATAGTTTGAGAAACTGGAAATCAATTTTGAACCATAAACCGATTCCAAGGAACCAACTGAAATGAAAGTATTTGAAACCTCATTACCATTTTTAACAGCGTCATTTGGGAAACTGTCTTTCTGATCCAGATTTTCACCATCATTGCCAGATGCAACAACAATGACCACATCTTTGTCCGAAGCGTATTTAATGGCATCATAAACCCATTGAGCATGTGGAGAAAACGATTTTCCAAAACTACCATTGATGACTTTTGCCCCATTGTCCACCGCATAGCGAATGGCATTGGCAACATCCTTGTCATATTCGTCCCCATTTGGAACAGTTCTTACCACCATAATTTTTACATTATTGGCAACGCCATCAACGCCTTTACCGTTTTTGCGTTCAGCAGCTATAATTCCTGCCACGTGAGTTCCATGGCTTTCGGTTTTGACCGATGGTTTTATATTTCCATTGCCATAACCGGGTTTATCGTTCAACACATTTGGATTATCTCCAGTTTTTCTTCCTTTTAAATCTTTGTTCAGATTGTAGTTGAGTTGTTCGGTAAAATGTTCCAAACCATCATTCAGTTCTTTTTTGAATTTGGAGACATCATCAAATCCATAGCCATATACCATTTTAATGGTTGCAACTGCTTGCTGGAGTGCGGCGTCCTCTGTTTTTATGGCGCTTACTTCGTCTTTGGTATAGACTTTCTTTTTCAAATATTTCGAAACCGCATCGTCTGCAGCGTTTACTTGTTGCATAATCTGTTCATATTGGGTTTTATTTCCTAAATTTTTTTGATAGGCTTCATTATACAATTTTTGGGCCTCTGCATATCTCGGATTGCTAGTGTCGCCACTTGCCAACAAACGCACATATTCCAATTGTTCATTGTATCCATCACCCAAAAAGTTCCAACCATGGATGTCATCTATATAGCCATTGCCATCGTCATCCTTTCCGTTATTGGCGATTTCCTTCGGATTGGTCCAGATAACTTTTTTCAAATCCTCATGATCTATATCAATACCAGAATCGATGATAGCCACAATCGTGGTTTGGCCTTTTTTGTTTTTAATGATTTCTTCGTACGCTTTATCAACGCTCATTCCCGGAATGGTGTCCCTGACAAGATCCAAATGGCTCCAGTTCTTTTTTTGGGCATCCGACAAATCCGTTACTTTGATAGGCATCGCATCTATATTCTCAACTGGAGTTGAGATGATTCCCGGTTGGACACTTCCGCAGCCAAAAAGCAAGAATATTGCTAGTGCAGAATAAACTAATGGTTTAAAATGAATGTTCATTGCTATAAATTTGTTAGGTGAATATTTCGTTTGTTTTATACACATCTTTAAGCCGAATCCCTTTATCGGTATGTTGGACGGTTATTATTTGGTTATGGGCATCGTGTTCCAAAAACAGATAAAAATGATGGTCAGCAGCCAATTTCAAAAATTTTTCTTTTTCATCCAATGTCAATAATGGTCGTGTATCGTAACCCATTACAAAAGGGATTGGCAAATGTCCAGCAGTCGGCAACAAATCTGCCATAAATGCGATGGTTATGTCTTTATATGGAATTAAAGGAATCATCTGTTTGTCGGTATGGCCATTGGCGAAAAAGATATCAAATCCGAGTTCGGAATTATTTAAAAGATCACTATCTGGAATAGACGTGAATTTCAATTGACCGCTCTCCTTCATTGGAATGATATTTTCCTTTAAAAAGGATGCATTTTCACGCTTATTTGGTTCTGTCGCCCAATTCCAATGGTCTCTGTTGCTCCAAAACCAAGCGTTTTTAAAGGCTGGTTCGTAACCGGTTCGATCTGTGTTCCATTGAACGCTACCGCCACAATGATCAAAATGCAAATGTGTCATAAAAACATCGGTGATATCATCGCGATGGAATCCGTATTTCTTCAATGATGAATCTATGGAATGATTTCCGCATAGGTAATAATATCCAAAAAACTTGTCACTTTGTTTGTTTCCCATGCCATTATCAATCAAAATCAATCGATTGCCATCCTCTATGAGCAAACAGCGTGCCGCAATATCAATCATATTATGGGCGTCGGCCGGATTGGTTTTGTTCCAAAGCGATTTTGGGACGACTCCAAACATGGCACCACCATCGAGTTTAAAATTACCTGCTTCTATCGGAAATAACTGCATAAAGTTGAAGACATTGAATAGAACCGCAAATTACTGAAAGTGTTAAATAAAAAGGAGGGATAAGGTGGTTTATTAGCGGTTTTTTAACATTTGACAAAGGCTGCTTCGTGTTTTTGTTTTGAAAGCTTTAAAAATTGATTAAATTTATGGGTCACAATAACTGATGGTTTATGAAACAATTCATTTCTGCACCTTTGAAATTAAAAAAATTAAAACTATTGCGTTTTGGACGTGATTTCAAACCAGATGAACAAGTAATCTTAAGAGATTATCTTGCCATAGAGCGAACACGACTGGCAAATGAACGTACGTTGTTGTCATATATTAAGTCGTCGCTTTATCTGCTTTTAGGCGGAATAACGGTTTTGCAATTGTCTAATTATCGCAATTTGCAATACTTGGGAATTTCTGCGTTGGTATTCAGTGCCATTTTCTTCTTAATCGGAATTTATCGCTTTACAATTCTAAAGAAAAGCTTGAAACGTCTTTATTATATGTCAGAACATCATGAAGATAAAT
>JBDSFP010000132.1:0-5179 GCA_039919415.1 Aquaticitalea sp.
ATGATATTTTAGGTGTTTTTGGTTGGCATATAGAAAGTTTACAAATCTTCGATGTTGACAAATTCCCACGATGGCTGGGCTTGTTAATCTTCTTTTTGATTAGTGATTTTGTACAATGGAATACGCATCGAATATTGCACCGTGTGCCTTTTCTCTGGAATTTCCACAAAGTTCACCATAGTGTAAAAGAAATGGGGTTTGCAGCACACTTACGTTATCATTGGATGGAGCCTGTGGTTTATAAGTCCTTGCTTTACATTCCAATCGCGATCATTGGCGGTTTTGATGCGCAGGATGTGGCAATTGTCTACTTTTTTTCTATCGCCATTGGTCACTTAAACCACGCCAATTTGGGCTGGGACTATGGACCTTTTAAATATGTTCTCAATAATCCAAAAATGCATATTTGGCATCACGCTAAAACTTTACCCGAAAACGTCAGGTTTGGAGTCAACTACGGACTAACTTTGAGTGTTTGGGATTATCTGTTCAAGACTGATTATATTCCCCATAATGGAAAGGACATCGAACTGGGATTTAAAGATGATGAGCATTTTCCAAAAAACTTTCTCGCGCAAGAATTATATCCACTTAAAACTGGAAAGTAATATTCTTCGTAAATAATATACAACTCTAAAAAACTATACTCATGAACTCGATTATTAAAATTATACTAATCTCTCTTTTTGCTTTCAATTTGAGCAGTTGCAATCTTCTTTCAGCCGCTGGGATAAGCAGCAATGGGCAACCAACAAAAGAAGTCAATGATACACTCACTTCAACCACCGCTAACAGTAAAGTAAATGTAGATCATAGTGACTGGGACAAATTGCTGAAAAAATATGTAGATGATAAAGGTTTTGTAAACTATAAAGGTTTTAAAGCAGACCAGGATAAACTTAATTCCTACATAACAAAACTCTCAAAGTTGGACCCGAACAAAGACTGGAGCGTCCAAGAACTTTTGGCCTATTATATTAATTTGTACAACGCTGCGACCATTCAATTGATTGTCAAAAATTATCCAACAAAAAGCATCAAGGATATTAATGGTGCTTGGACCAAAGGATTTGTAAAAATTGGAGATACAGATATATCTCTTGGAGCCATCGAAAATGGTGTGTTGCGTAAAATGGACGAACCAAGAATTCATTTCGCAATTAATTGTGCATCCTATTCCTGTCCAAAATTGATGAATGAAGCTTATACTGCTGGAAAAATCAATGAGCAATTGGATGCCGCTGCAAAGGAATTTATCAATAGCGACAAAAATGATATTTCTGCCAATAATCCCAAACTATCAAAAATATTTGATTTTTACACAGGTGATTTTAAAGTGGATGGCAAAAAAGATTTAATAGGTTTTATCAACCAATACAGCAAAACCAAAATAAATCCAAGTGCGAATTACACTTTTAAAGAATATGATTGGAATTTGAACGAACAAAAGTAATGTCTCATCTTTGTATTTAGAAATTAAATATTTTGAATGATTAAAACCTTTCAGGCATATTCTGTCTTAAAGGTTTCCTGTTTTTTTATGAATAAAATCTCCATCATAATTCCAATACTAAATGAATCTGAAACCATCGGTAGGTTACTTCAGCATTTGTTTGACAATTCTTCTTCAAACAATATTTCTGAAATAATTGTGGTGGATGGCGGTAGTACAGATAATTCCAAAACCCTTGTTGGGACTTTTCCCAGTGTTATTTTAATGAATTCAACCAAAGGCAGAGCCAAACAAATGAATTTTGGCGCGAAAAATGCCAAGGGTAACATTTTGTTCTTCTTGCATGCCGATTCATTTCCTCCAAAATATTTTGACCAATTGATCATTGATGAGGTTGATAAAGGAAATGAAGCTGGTTGTTTTAGAATGAAATTTGATAGTAATCATTGGTGGTTGTGTTCCGCTAGTTGGTTCACGCGTTTTAATTGGCGGGCTTGCAGAGGTGGCGACCAAAGCCAATTTATAACCAAAAAATTATTTGATGCCATTGGCGGATATGACGAACGATTTGTGATTTATGAAGATAATATTTTGATTCAGGAATTGTATAATCGAAACCAATTTGTGGTGATTTCAAAAACATTAAAAACATCCGCAAGACTTTACAAAAAACATGGCGTTTGGAAATTACAATATCATTTTGGAATGATCTATTTTAAAAAATGGAAAGGTGCCGATGCCGATGAGTTATATGCTTATTATAAAAAGTATATTTGTTAATAATTTTACAGACTTAAAATCTCGTTTAAAGACCGGTCATTCCTTCCTTTTTCATCAGGATATATTTCCATTAAAATTTCACTTTGAAAAATTTGTTTTGAATCAATATCCATCGCAGATAACTTGCCGTAAAACGCAGCACCTGTATCTACATTCCACATATTTATGGCATGCATGGGCTCATTTGAATTAAAATTGAGTGTTGGGGTATGACCAATGTAGATTTCGTTATAATGTGTCAAACGTTTTGGATATAAATCAGAATTTTTATCGATCCGCTTGTCCATCGTTAAAGCCATTTCCCAAAGCGTTCGATCAAAATAAAAGTTGCTTTCGTGAGTTTCCTGTTTCACACCAAGCATAGATGTAAATCCAGCATGAAGGAACAATCGGTTTTGGTCATCCAAATGAAACAATTCCATTTGTTCAAAAAATTTTAAATGATTTTCAATTGCCTCCTTTGAAAAACTGGCATAACTTTCCATGGTGCCATCACCTCCATGATTGAGCCAGACTTCCTCTGCTTTTTGGGTTCGCAACCAATCTTCGCACCAAACATCATGGTTGCCTTTGATGAAAATACATGCTTGCTTATTTGCCATGTCCATCAAATACTGAATCACTTGTGCCGATTCGCTCCAACCATCCACATAATCACCCAAAAAAATGATAAGGTCATTTTCTCTTATTTTAGTACGACTCAAAAGCTGTTTTAAAGCTTTCAATCCTCCGTGAATATCTCCGATCACTAATGTTCTCATGAATTTCGTTTCTGAAAATTTCGATATTTTTTCTCAAAAATACTGCCCAATCCCAAATACAAACCCTCTGCTTGCATCTTTGGTAATACCGTAACCATAATCAATTCTTAAAATAGCATTAAAAATTTTTTTGTGCATCATTCTCAATCCAATACCTGGATAAATTCTCAAATTTTGATTGTCTCCAAAATCGCCAAAATCGCCACCCGGGTTTCGCCAACTACCAGCATCGACAAAAGCATTTCCTTGAAGTACGAACCATGATTTATCGATAAAGGTTTGTCTGTATTCTGAATTCAACACTATTGCTGCGGTACCTCTATCTATAGTGTTCCCAACTCCTCTGATGTTCAAATTATTGTCCACAGAAAATGGTGCAAACGGTGTTTCGTCATTTGATGCCAACCCCAAACGTAGTCGGTTCGCCCAATTGCCTTTTTCGCCAATACGTTTAAAATAGAGTAAATCATTCCAACCAATGATAAAATCAGGAAGCGATTGGTCACTAGACGTCACATATTGAAATTGAAACATGCTCTTAAAACCAGCAATGTATTGGTAATCATAATTCAAGGTGTTGAATTCGTAAATCCCTTTATAAAGGATTTTATCCACATTCAAGACCTGTGGCACGTCAGTACTTGTTGCTCCAAACTTATAAGCATATTCTTCGGTGAAATAATTGAACCCCAATTCAATTCGATTTTTGAAATTGAATTCATATAAACCCAAAATCTCATAAGAGGTGTTATTATATTTATAAGTGGCTGTTGAATTATCAAAGAAAACAGGTTCTTCAGTTGTCAAATTCTGATGGTTTAGAGCCAGTCCAAAATTGCGACTGAACAAATATGGTGCCCTGAAATTGATTCCATAAGATCCATAAATATCCTTTTGGTAAAAGCCTCCAAAGGCAATATTCTGACCAAACCAATTAAACTCATACAATCCCAACCGATAGGCAAATTCATCTTCATTGGTTGTATAAAAATTTATGGAAGGAATAATGGTAAAGTTTTCCTCAATGGTATAAAACACATTGTACTCGTCTTTTTTATCAGCTGGAAATACTTGGTAGTAAGCGTGTGCTATTGCGGGCAATCGCTTTATACGTTTGATGTCTTCATCAATGAGGGCCGAATCCAAAATAACCCCTGACCTTACTTTCGATAATTTTCTGATGAAGGAAGATTTCAATTTTTTGTTACCCTGTATTTTTAAATCGGAAACAATTGCGACTTGTGCCAGCAATTGAAAACTAATAAAACACAATAACAAGGCAACTAGATTTTTCATTGCGTGGAATAAAAGGTTTTGATGACTTTTTCGGCAGGTTTATTCTGCGGTGTAAATCGATTATCGTCCTTACCGCCTGCCTTGTCATAATCATGAAACCATTTCCATACAAAGCCTCCTGCAAACCAGTCTTCATGCCAGAATTCTTCAAATAATGCTTGGGTCAACATCGCTTGAGATTCCAAATTTACCTGTTTATCAACTTCATCAACCGTCCAAGGTGCTCTCCCTGCATAATCGATACTTCGATAACCAAATTCTGTAAATAATATAGGTTTATTATGCATTTCAGAGTATTTTTTCATTTCGGCTTTATGGATTTGCCATCCTTTTTTACTTGCTTCCAAAGTTGGCGATTGCTTGTCATCGACTGGAAAATAAGCATCAATCCCTATATAATCAATCTCATCCCAAAATGATGTGCGATTGTATTCATTCCAATTGGATGCATAGGTCAATTTGCCTTTGTACACTTTTTTCACTTCTTTAATTAATCCTTTCCAATAGTCGGGACGCGCGTCAATGAAGTTTTCGAGCTCCGTGCCAATACATAAAATTTCAAATTTGTTTTCTTGGGCAATGCGAGCATAAAACAAAATAAAATTTGAATAAGAAGTTTCCAAGGTTCGCCAGTCTTCTTCATTTTTCATCTTGATAAACCCCGTAAATTCGCCGTTCCAAACCCAAATTTGAGGTTTCAGCATGATTTTTATGCCTTTCTTGCGTAGCTCTTCGGCATATTGCTTAATCCCATCTTCCCGTTCGCCAAGCCACTGTCCTTCCGTATTGAACCGAATTTCAGGATGTGACAATTCTCGTATAAATCCGAAGGGCATCAAGGAGGCATAATTGGCATTGATATTGAGAATGGGCTGCACATTTTTAGCGG
>JBDSFP010000193.1:0-6434 GCA_039919415.1 Aquaticitalea sp.
CGGGGCTCTTTTTATGACCTCCTTTATCTTTTTTCTCTTTTTCAGATCATTTAGAGCGACGCTCATTGCTCTTGTTGTGGTTTGTATCGGTGTGATGTGGACCTTCGGCATTTTAGGTCTTTTGAATTACGAAATTACGGTCTTAACAGCTTTGATTCCACCATTGATTATTGTCATAGGGATTCCAAACTGCATTTTCCTTATTAACAAATATCAGAACGAGGTAAAATCCCATGGGAATAAGGCCTTGTCATTACAACGTGTCATTACGAAAATTGGGAATGCAACCTTGATGACTAATTTAACAACTGCTTCGGGCTTTGCAACTTTCATTTTTACACAAAGCGCATTGTTGAGAGAGTTTGGTATCGTCGCTTCCTTAAGTATTGTCGGGATATTTTTGTTGTGTATTCTAATTATTCCCATCGTTTACAGCTTTTTACCCTATCCTAAAGAACGTCATTTAGAACATCTCAACAGGAAGTGGATTGGTGGTTTCGTCACGTGGATTGAACGCATGGTGAGAGAACGACGTATTTCCATATATTTTACGGCTGTGGCATTATTGGTCATTAGCATCATTGGAATTTTTCAGATTCGAATTTCTGGTAGTTTGATTGAAGACATGCCCAAAAAAACAGAATTCTTCAAGGATATTCGATTTTTTGAACAGGAATTCAGCGGCATCATGCCATTGGAATTCATGATTGATACCAAACGCAAAAAAGGCGTGATGAAATTGAGCACCCTAAAAAAGATGGATGAATTGGAACAATCCATTGAAGAAACGCACGAATTGTCACGACCAATCTCTGTAGTAAGTCTCGTAAAATATTCTAAACAAGCTTATTACAATGGAAATCCCGAGTATTATCAATTACCAACGAGCCAGGAAAACAGCTTTATCCTTTCGTACGCAAAAAATTCCTCTTCAGAAGCCAATTTGCTGCAAAGCTTTGTGGACAGTACCGGAAGATACGCTCGGATCACGACCTTTATGAAAGATATTGGAACCGATAAAATGGAGCGTATCGAGGAAAATCTCCAGGACAAAATCAATAAAGTATTTCCAGCCGAAAATTACAGTGTCATTATGACCGGAAAAGCATTGGTGTTCCAAAAAGGAACGACCTATCTAGTTAAAAACTTGGCAATTTCACTCTCTTTGGCTATCGTTTTGATTGCCTTGTTCATGGCCTATATGTTTCGCTCCTTCAAGATGATTCTGATTTCCTTGATTCCCAACTTGCTGCCTTTGGTCATTACAGCAGGTTTGATGGGTTATTTTGGCGTTCCGATAAAACCTTCCACCATTTTGGTCTTCAGTATTGCTTTTGGAATTTCAGTGGATGATACGATACACTTTTTGGCAAAATACAGACAAGAACTTAAGGCAAACAACTGGAAAATCAAAAAATCTGTTTATGGTGCATTGCGCGAGACTGGCGTCAGTATGTTCTATACATCGATTGTGTTGTTCTTTGGATTCTCGGTTTTTACCATTTCAAGTTTTGGAGGCACCGTGGCCTTGGGCGCTTTGGTATCCATGACCTTATTGTTTGCGATGCTTTCCAATTTGTTGCTCCTTCCTTCCCTTCTTCTTTCTTTGGAACGAAATATTGCCAACAAAGAAGTCCTTAAAGAGCCGTCCATCAATATTATTGATGATGGTGATGAAGACGAAGAAGAAAAATCCAAAGCATAACATTTCATATTCCATTACCATTCATCTAGAGTTGGAATTTGGAATTTGGAATTTGGTTTTTTAAAACTTTGGTGCTTGAAAACCATAGGCTTTTTTTATCTTTGCACTCTTAATTTCAGAACAATGACATCAAAAAGCATAGCTTCCTTGTTAAAAACGGAAGTAAAATCCCAAGATATAGAACTAAAAGGTTGGGTTCGCACGTTTAGAGCCAATCGATTTATTGCCTTAAATGATGGTTCTACTTTACAAAACATTCAATGTGTTGTTGACTTTGAAAAGATGGATGAAGCAATCCTAAAACGTATCACAACAGGAGCTGCGTTGCATATCAAAGGACAATTGGTGGAAAGTCAAGGGAAAGGTCAGACTGTCGAAATAGTTGTGAGATCAATAAATATTCTTGGCGATTCAGATGCCGAAACCTATCCAATACAACCTAAGAAGCATTCCTTCGAATTCTTGCGCGAAAATGCCCATTTACGCACACGAACGAATACATTTAGCGCAGTGATGCGTCTGCGTTCAACTTTGTCATTCGCCGTTCATAAATATTTCAATGACAACGGCTTTTATTATATGCACACACCGATAATCACAGGTAGCGATGCCGAAGGTGCTGGGGAAATGTTCCGTGTCAGTAATCTGGATGCTAAAAATCCGCCGTTGAATGACGATGGATCAGTCAATTATAAAGAAGATTTTTTTGGGAAGGAAACCAATCTGACCGTTTCCGGACAATTGGAAGCTGAAACCTTTGCGATGGCTTTAGGAAAAGTCTATACATTCGGCCCAACTTTCAGGGCAGAAAATTCCAATACGTCCCGCCATTTGGCTGAATTCTGGATGATAGAACCAGAGGTGGCATTTATGGATTTGGCCGGCAACATGGACTTGGCGGAAGATTTTATGAAATCCGTTTTAACATATGTGTTGGAGCATAATCGTGATGATCTGGAATTTTTGGAACAGCGTCTATTGGACGAAGAAAAGACCAAGCCCCAAGCCGAACGTTCAGAAATGAGCTTGATTGAAAAAATTAATTTTGTGGTCACCAACAACTTCAAACGTGTCACGTACACGGAAGCGATTGAGATTCTGCGGGATTCCAAACCCAATAAAAAGAAACAATTCAAATATCTCATCAAGGAATGGGGAGCGGATCTTCAAAGTGAGCATGAACGCTTTTTGGTGGAAAAACACTTTAAATGTCCCGTGATTTTGTTTGATTATCCAGCCAATATCAAAGCTTTCTATATGCGATTGAATGAAGATGGAAAAACGGTTCGCGCCATGGATATTCTGTTTCCTGGAATTGGCGAAATGGTGGGTGGTTCGCAACGGGAGGAACGTTTGGAAGTCTTGAAAGAAAAAATGAAAGCCTTGGACATTGACGAAAAAGAATTATGGTGGTACCTCGATTTACGCAAATACGGAACTGCGGTACATTCGGGGTTTGGGCTTGGGTTTGAACGTCTCGTGATGTTTACCACAGGCATGGGCAACATTCGGGATGTGATCCCGTATCCACGAACGCCACAGAATGCGGAGTTTTAGAATTCCTGCGAAGGTAAGAATCTCTTGTTTGTTAGTTCAGTTTTAATTGAAATTAAACACTTTCAAGATTCTAAATATTTTCACAAAACAATCTACATTTACATCTTTTATAGATTGTTTTTTCTATTTTTAAAGTCAATCCCATTTAATCGATGCTCAAACAGTATTTACAGTTCAAACTTTCCCAAAAGCTGTCGCCACAACAGATCCAGTTGATGAAACTGATTCAGTTGCCAACACAGGCATTTGAACAGCGTTTGAAGCAGGAAATGGAAGAAAATCCTGCCCTTGAAGGCGGAAAGGAAGAATCAGATGAATATGAAGATAATTTTGATGAGTTTGACAATTCTGATGACGATTATGATGACTCCGAAACCATTGGTGAAGACATCAATGTGGATGAGTATTTGAGTGATGACGATATTCCTGATTATCGCACACAAACCAACAATTATAGTGCTGATGATGATGACAAGGACATTCCCTTTGCAGCTGGCACATCCTTTACCCAATATTTGACCAATCAGTTGAACACCTTTCGCCTTTCGGATGATGAACGCGATATTGCCGAATTTTTAGTCGGAAGTGTGGACGAAAGTGGTTATATCCGTCGTTCCTTGATAGATATTGCTGACGATTTGGCCTTTACGCAAAACACTTACACGGATGAAAAAAGTATTGAAAAAGTGTTGCATATCGTCCATCAGTTAGATCCAGCAGGTGTTGGAGCTCGCAATCTCCAGGAATGTTTGAGCATCCAATTGCACCGACGCGAAAAAAACCCAGATGTGGAATTGGCAACGCAGATCATTGATGATGCGTTTGAACAATTTACTAAAAAACACTACAAGAAACTCCTTCAAAAGTTTGACATTACCGAAATGCAACTCAAGGATGCCATTGACGAAATTGAGCATTTGAATCCAAAACCAGGAGGTTCCTATTCGGGCAACAATCGAATCGTCGAACATATAGTTCCTGATTTTGCCATCAAGATAATCGATGGCGAATTGGAACTGACCTTAAACGGTCGGAACGCACCAGAATTGCACGTTTCACGTGAATATACTGACATGATGAAAGGCTACAAAGAAGCCAAGGAAAAATCGAAATCCCAAAAAGATGCCGTGATGTTCATCAAACAAAAACTGGATGCCGCCAAATGGTTCATCGAAGCCATCAAACAACGTCAACAGACTTTGTTCGTCACTATGAGCTCTATTATGCACTATCAAAAAGAGTATTTCCTTTCAGGGGATGAAACCAAGCTCCGACCAATGATCTTAAAGGACATCGCCGACGAAATTGAAATGGACGTCTCCACGGTGTCGCGTGTTGCCAACAGCAAATATGTGGATACACCTTATGGCACTAAACTGATCAAGGAATTCTTCTCGGAATCCATGACCAACGACCAAGGCGAGGAAGTTTCAACTCGAGAAATCAAAAAAATCTTGGAAATTACCATAGGCGACGAAAACAAACGCAAACCGATGACCGATGATAAATTGGCTGCCATTCTCTTAGAGAAAGGCTATCCAATTGCGAGGAGGACGGTTGCCAAATATCGGGAGCAGTTGGATATTCCGGTAGCACGATTACGCAAGAAGATATGATAGACCGTCTTCTTAAAAGCATCTCCTTCATCTTCCATCCCGTTATCATGCCTTTGTTGGGTGTGTTGTTTTATTTTTCAAGAACTCCTCGTTTCATTCCTGATCCCATTAGACAGGCAAAGATATTTTCAATCACTATTTTAACACTTATCCTTCCGATTTTAATATTTTACCTTTTAAAAACCGTCAAAGCCGTCCAATCGGTATATCTCGAAACCACCAACGAACGCATTTTACCACTTATCATCAACTGCGCCATTGTCACCCTCATTTTATATCGCGTTTTGCCAGCCAGCGAAATTGAAGAACTCTACTATTTTTTTATAGGTATCCTCTGTTCCACCATGGCCGGTTTGATTTTAGCAATTTTAAAAATCAAGGCAAGTATCCACATGATTGCCGCTTCAGGCTTCTTTATGTTCGCCATTGCTTTGAGCATTCATTTCAAAATCAACATCAATGGTACCATTGCCTTGATGTGTATTATTCTGGGAGCCATCGCAACGTCACGCCTGCATTTAAAGGCACACACCTATGCCGAATTGATCATAGGGTTTTTTATTGGCTTGCTGCCACAGCTAATTGTGTTGAATTATTGGCTATAAAAATGACCAAAAACCGCTTCGCTTCTGGAATCAAGAGCCAAGACAATAGAGTTCAAAATTCAAATTGTAGACTGTAGACTGCCGACTACAAAATATAGAACATCAACCCTATTTTGACGCTATTCATGTCAATGGATTGACCATCAATTTTGGCGGACTTATCAAAGATGGAATTGAGTCCGTAATAGATATGTGCATTCCAGGTGGAGTAGCCGGCACTCAGCGTCAGACCATACCGCAAGCTATTGATATCGGCAATATTGGAGTTTTTAAATTTGCCAATGCTTCCATTGAATTTTGATGAATTATAAAACACATAACCGATTTTAAAACCGGTATAAATACGCCAAAATTTATATTCTTTGGCGGTCGAGGTTCGCCATCTGAATTCCAGCGGCAATTCCACAATGTATGTCGTAAACTTATTTTTGCTGAACGAAATACTATCCTCATTGATAATTGAATAATTAAACTCCCCGTTTGGCTGCTTAGCAATCAACATATTTTGATTGTAGGAGTTTGAGGAAAGACCAAGTCCAACACCAATCGCCACATTGCGTCTTGCGTTAATGGGAAAATCCCTGATAAACCCAAAATGAAACCCACTTGAAAACCCTCGTTGTGACAAATCAATGGGTTTTTGACCCAACAGATTATAGGTTATGGACAGATAAAACTGGTCTTCCCGATACTTTTCATCAATCACACGTATCGAATCATTTTGCGATGGAATGCTATCGCGTTCCACTTGTGAAAAACAATGTAGTGAGCCGCAGAAAAATAATAAGAGGACAAAGGTTCGCTTCATGATACAAATATAAATCATAAAAACAAAAAACCCTCTCCACAACAGTGAAAAGGGTTTCTTAAAGATATCATTTAATTTCCTTACCATCTTTGTCGATAAGATGGTATTCAAGATAAGTGTAAGCATCTCTGGGCTGTATTTTA
>JBDSFP010000206.1:0-5622 GCA_039919415.1 Aquaticitalea sp.
GCACAGGTAAAAAAGCACCTTTGTTGGCTGATGATGTTTATGAAGTCATCAAAAACAATAAAGAGTTGTTGGATTCTACCATTATTTACAATCGTGATTTTGGTTATGATTATTTCGGATTCAAAACCTTGGAGCGTTCTTACTTATTGAAATTGAACGGCGAGATTGCAGAACGTCCGCAGCATATGTTGATGCGAGTTGCGGTTGGAATCCATCTCAATGATTTGGAAGCAGCGATTGAGACCTATGAGTTGATGTCCAAAAAATACTTTACACATGCCACACCAACACTTTTTAATGCCGGAACGCCAAAACCTCAAATGTCATCCTGTTTTTTATTGACAATGAAGGACGATAGTATCGATGGGATTTATGACACTTTGAAAAATACCGCAAAAATTTCACAATCAGCAGGTGGAATAGGCTTGTCCATCCATAATATTCGCGCTACTGGAAGTTATATCGCAGGAACGAATGGTACTTCCAATGGAATTGTCCCAATGCTTCAAGTATTCAATGACACAGCACGTTATGTCGATCAAGGGGGTGGAAAACGTAAAGGAAGTTTTGCCATTTACATGGAAACTTGGCATGCCGATATTTTTGATTTCCTCGATTTGAAGAAAAACCACGGCAAGGAGGAAATGCGAGCCAGGGATTTATTCTACGCTATGTGGATTTCCGATCTCTTCATGAAACGCGTGCAGGAAGATGGGCTTTGGACCTTAATGTGTCCTAACGAATGCCCAGGCTTGTGCGATGTGCATAGTGAAGAGTTTGAAACCCTGTACATCAAATACGAATCAGAAGGCAAAGGCAGAAAAACCATCAAAGCTCGTGAACTTTGGGAGAAAATTTTGGAATCCCAAATTGAGACAGGAACACCTTATATGTTGTACAAAGATGCGGCGAACCGTAAATCGAACCAGAAAAATCTGGGAACTATACGCTCATCCAATTTATGTACAGAAATCATGGAGTACACGTCTCCAGATGAGATTGCGGTTTGTAACTTGGCGTCCATTGCTTTGCCAATGTTTGTGAAAAATGGCGAGTTCGACCATAAGGAATTGTTCAAGATCACCAAACGAGTGACAAAAAATCTGAACAAGGTCATCGACAGGAACTACTATCCAGTCATTGAGGCAGAAAATTCCAATTTCCGTCATAGACCCATTGGATTGGGAGTTCAGGGATTGGCTGATACCTTCATTATGTTACGAATGCCTTTTACAAGCGATGAAGCCAAACAATTAAACCAAGATATTTTTGAGACGCTTTACTATGCAGCTGTTACAGCAAGTATGGAAGAAGCCCAGAAAGATGGCCCTTATCAAACTTATACAGGGTCTCCAATTAGCAATGGCGAATTCCAATACAATATGTGGGGAATCAAGGATGAAGAATTAAGTGGTAATTGGGATTGGGGAAAATTGCGCAAAGAAGTCAAAAAACATGGCGTTCGTAATTCCTTATTGGTTGCTCCAATGCCAACAGCAAGTACCTCGCAAATTCTGGGTAATAACGAATGTTTTGAGCCTTACACTTCCAACATTTATACGCGTCGTGTGTTATCTGGAGAATTCATTGTGGTCAACAAACATTTATTGGAAGATTTGGTGCAATTGGGTCTTTGGGATGAAAGCGTAAAACAGGACATCATGAGAGCGAACGGTTCAGTTCAAAATATCGATATCATTCCAGATGATATTAAGGAACTGTACAAAACCGTTTGGGAATTGAGCATGAAAGACATTATCGATATGTCACGCCACAGAGGCTACTTCATTGACCAATCACAATCGCTCAATCTGTTTATGGAAGGCGCGACCATGGCAAAATTGACCTCCATGCACTTCTATGCTTGGAAAAGTGGACTCAAAACAGGAATGTATTATTTGAGAACTAAAAGTGCGGTAGATGCCATTAAATTCACGTTGGATAATGTCAAAAAACAAGAACCTATTGCTGCCGAAGTGGGAGAAATCGTTGAAGTGGATGATTCCTTATTGAATAAACAGAAACAAGCTGCCAAAGCCGCCGCAAAATTTGCAAAGGAAAATGATGAAATACAACCAATGACCACAGAGGAAATGAAAGAATTGATTGCCCAATCTAAAGAAGCTGAAGGAGATGAGTGTTTGATGTGTGGATCTTAATTTAAATAAAGAATAAATAGAAAACCAACTTGTGAGAGTTGGTTTTTTTATTTCAATTAATTGAAGCATAAATTATTTATGACCATCGGCACTGATAATCGTTGCTGGTCTTACCGAACTGTCATGGGAATTGTAATATTCTTCTAAAAGATTCATTGTGGCATTCAGCAAATCTTTAGTTTCCAAAAGGATACTGAAATATAAGGTGGTGTTTTTAGGACTGGACTCTTCTGTACGTGTTCGCTCCACCTGTTTTTGGATTTTGTCAGTAACCAAGCCCAAAATTTCTTGCTTTCTTCCCAAAATAATTCCGATTTCTTCAAATGATCTGGTATCAAATGCATGTTGAGTATTATTGAAAAAGATTTCAAAACGTTCGTCAACTTCCTTAAGCTCTTTTATTTGACTGAATTTCAGTTTTTTGTGATTGTTATGGACATGCTTATGGCTCACTTTGGAAATGTATTCCAAGGACTGCGCCATATCTTGTAGGTAGCCCAAAATATGAATATAAAAATTGCTGGCACCGACGCTAGATTCATCCAGGTTTTTGATAAAATAGAAAATATTATCCCTTAACTCATCTACTTCATTAGACAATTTGCCGACTTGTTTCTTATTCTTTTTCAATAAATCCAAATCCTGTTTTGCCAGACCATTGATGGCATTCGTGTAGATTTTATTACTGCGTTTCACCACATTGGCCATATTGTTGGCACTTTCGTGAATAACTCCTTGTACAGAGCTGCTTTCCGCCTTTGTCAGACTATCTACCGCCTTAACAACTTTGGACTTTTTACTATGTACAATGGAACTATGAATCAAAATAGCAAATGCGCTTACCAGTAAAATCGGAAACATCACCTTGATATTCAGGTTCAGCAAATACGCTACCAAAGCGGCAGCGAAAAAGGCACTGATAGCAGTAAAAAACCAGCCTGCAATAACGTTGATAACACCAGCGACTCTATAAACAGCACTTTCTGCTCCCCAAGCTCTGTCGGCTAAAGATGAACCCATGGCGACCATAAACGTTACATACGTAGTGGATAACGGTAGTTTATAGGATGTTGCTATCGAAATCAAAACAGCGGCAACCATTAAGTTCACTGCGGCTCTGACTACATCAAAAGAAGGTAATTCATGTACCTTATCTCTAGATAATTGAATGACAGGAGCTTGAAATTGCTTATCCATTTTTTCTTGCCATGATGCTGGAAGGACGTAAGCTGATATCTGGGACATGGTCATGGCAAACCTCACAAAGCCACGCGACATAAAGTTGGGTTGAAAACGTTCTTTGGTTTCACCTTGACTTGCCAAATCGATAGAAGTTTTGACCACGTTTTTGGCCTTCGCCGAAAACCATAAAGTCAGAACCATCACCAAACCAGCCAGAACCAAAAATAGAGTTGGTGTGTGTGCTTTTGCACTTAAACTGCTCATAGAGAATTCTGAGGCAGAGAGACCAAGCGCATTAATAGATGGGTTCATGAAATCCTGATAGGCTTGGTAGGCTCCAGTGGATGGCCCTATGAAGTTGACCAAGTCATTTCCGGCAAATGCCAATGCCAATGCAAAAGTACCTACTAGGATAACAACCTTGTAAATATTTGTTTTTGCATAAACCATGAGTGCATAAGACAATAATGTCCAAAACAAAAAACTAATAAAAATAATGATCAACGCTTGATGCTCTAAAAAGTCCTTGATAGTTTCTCCGCCAGTGAAATCAAAACTTTGACCTGCCATATTGGTGCCACCAATTCCTTTGAGGAAAATAAAATAGGTAATTGCGGTTAAAGCAATTCCACCAAATAAGGCACCTACCCAATTGGCTTTCTTTTCAAAATCATAAGATAGCATTAATCTTGCAAACCATTGAACTACAGCGCCTATTGAAAAGGCTACAACGACCGAAAGCAAAATACCATAAATGATTTCTGAAACTTTATCCGTATTGATATAGTTTACGACGTCAGCAAAACTACCCCCATTATGACTAATTTTTATCAACGTCATTGCAACAGAAGCTCCCAGCAACTCAAATACAATGGAAACTGTTGTAGAAGTTGGCAGTCCTATTGTATTGAAAAAGTCCAACAACAAAATATCCGTAATCATGACGGCCATAAAAATAATCATGATTTCACTGAACATAAATTCTCCAGGATTGAAAATACCTTTACGAGCTATTTCCATCATCCCGCTTGAAAAAATGGCTCCAACGGCAATCCCAAGACTCGCCACAATCATGATTGTTCTGAAAGAGACCGCTTTGGAACCAATGGCAGAATTCAAGAAATTAACGGCATCGTTACTTACCCCAACCACCAAATCGGCAACCGCTAAAATGGCTAAGGCAATAATCATGTACAGGTATAAATTTTCCATTAGAAATTTATTAAAGGTAACGGCAAAATTACTTCAATTATAATTTCCTAATGTTACCAAAAGGTTAACAAATACGTTTTCGATTGGAACTGAATATATTTATTGATAAATTAGACGGCTATTTTTTTTTCCTATGCTTAAGAACTTCAGCATCTATATAAAATATTATTTCTTCAGCTACATTTTTTATTAAGTCTCCAACGCGTTCTAGTTTTTTAACTACTGAAAACAGAATGAGTGCCTCTCCAATAATGGTATTATCCTTTTTTATTTGTTCTTCAATAATCCCAAATGAGTTCATATTAATGACATCTACAATTTTATCTTTTTTAAATACTTTTCTTGCGGATTTTACATTTTTAGTTTCATAAGCTTCAGTGATGTTATCAAACATTGAAGAAATGGTTTCATACATTTTTTCAAAATCTACAACTTTTATCAAATGTTTGGGTATGTTTTTATCAACATCTACAACATATCTAGAAATTCCGTAAGCATGATCAGCAATACGTTCTAAATCGAAGTTTATCTTTCGAACAGCCATAATAAAGCGTAAATCTATAGCGACAGGGTTGTAAAGTGCAATAAATTTTTCGCAGTCCTTTTCTATCTTAAGGTCCAAAGCATTTACACGGTTCTCAATGTTCATTACTTCTTCTGCCAAATCGCTGTCATGATTTACAAAAGCTTCTTTAGCTTTTTCAATTTGAGAAATGCATAAATTAAGCATATCTAAACCTGCTTGATTTATTACCTCTCTTTGGTACATAGCATTAGCCATAATTATTTGTTTTTTATCCGAATCGACCTGTAATGTAGTTTTCGGTTTGTTTTTTTTCTGGATGAGTAAATATTTTTTTTGTTTTATCAAACTCAATAAGTTCGCCAAGGTAGAAAAATGCAGTGTAATCACTTATTCTACTAGCTTGTTGCATATTGTGAGTAACAATGATAATAGTATATTTTTCTTTAAGATCGAAAATCAGTTGTTCGATTTTTGCAGTAGAAATTGGGTCTAGTGCTGATGTCGGTTCGTCCATCAAAATAATTGAAGGCTCCACAGCTAATG
>JBDSFP010000213.1:0-14304 GCA_039919415.1 Aquaticitalea sp.
GGAGCGGGAGCAAATATCGCTTTGGCGTGCGACGTGGTCGTAGCCCATGAAAATGCCAGTTTTATACAAGCTTTCAGTTTAATAGGTCTGATTCCTGATAGTGGTGGAACATTTTTCTTACCAAGATTAATTGGCTTGCAAAAAGCATCCGCATTGGCGATGTTGGGCGATAAAATTTCTGCAGAGGGAGCAGAGCGAATGGGAATGATTTACAAAGTAATACCAGAAGAAAATTTTCTTGAAGAAGTAGACAAATTGGCTTTAAAGTTGGCCAATATGCCAACGAAAGCATTGGGAATGATAAAGGAATTGTTCAACAAATCTATGTCAAACACGTTAACTGAACAATTGGCTCTGGAATCAAAATTACAAATCGAAGCCGCTCAAAGTGAAGATTATGCCGAAGGTGTTGCTGCATTTATAGCAAAGCGAAAACCAACTTTTAAAGGCAAATAATTAAATTTCGGTAACCTGCAAGTTTTCAAAAACCTTGTAGGTTTAAATATTATATATGAAAGTAGGAATAATTGGAAGTGGAACAATGGGAAGCGGCATCGCACAAGTTGCCGCAACTTGTGGTTGTAAAGTAAAATTATACGATACAAATCAAGAGGCGTTGGATAACTCAAAATCCACTTTGGAAAAAATATTGACACGACTTATAGAAAAAGGAATAATGGATTCAGACGAAAAATCAAAAATCCAAAACAATATTTCGTATGTGGATAAATTAAAAAACCTCTCTGATTCAAACCTAACCATCGAGGCCATTGTCGAAAATCTTGACATCAAGAAGAAAGTGTTTTCAGAATTGGAAAGTTATGTGTCCGAGGATTGCATCATTGCATCAAATACCTCAAGTTTGTCAATTACGTCCATCGCTTCATCGCTTAAAAAACCGGAACGCTGTATCGGAATTCACTTTTTCAATCCAGCACCATTGATGCAATTGGTCGAGGTTATTCCAGCGATTCAAACCTCAAAAGAAGTTATGGAAACATCCGTTAAAATCATCTCCGATTGGAAAAAAACAGTTGCCGTTGCCAAAGACACACCAGGATTCATCGTCAATCGTGTGGCAAGACCTTTTTATGGCGAATCATTAAGGATTTATGAGGAAGGTATTGCTGACTTTTATACAATTGACCAGAGTCTAAAAACATTGGGAAATTTCCGAATGGGTCCCTTCGAATTAATGGATTATATTGGAAATGATGTCAATTACACAGTAACCGAAACAATATTCACAGCCTTTTATTTCGACCCAAGATATAAACCAGCGTTTACTCAAAAACGTTTTTCTGAAGCAGGCTATCTTGGAAGAAAATCAGGAAAAGGGTATTATAATTATAACCCAAACGGCTCAATAGTTGTTCCGAGTGAAGAGGAAAAATCTTATAATCAAAAATTTGCACAACAAATTTTCGACCGTGTTTTAGTTATGCTCATCAACGAAGCGGCCGATGCCTTATTTTTGAATATCGCTTCTGCAATAGACATCGACAATGCATTGACCAAAGGTGTCAACTATCCAAAGGGTTTATTGGCTTGGGCAGATGAAATGGGCATCGATTGGTGCGTTAAAAAAATGGATGAATTGTATGATGAATATCATGAAGAACGTTACCGTTGCAGTCCACTTTTAAGAACAATGAATAGAGAAAATAAATCATTCTTTTAATGGAAGGCAAAAAAATTCCATATAAAATGTTGAATCAGGACGCGTACAGTTCTTGGTTAGGAATTGAAATTTTAGAATGCGAAATAGGCAAATGCAAAGTTGGAATGACCATTAGAAAGGACATGCTGAATAGCATGAACAAAGCTCACGGAGGCATCAGTTATTCCTTGGCAGACACAGCTTTTGGTTTTGCTGCTAATACCCATGGTAAATATGCTGTTTCCATCGAAACAAGCATTAATCACATTGAAGCACTAGGCGAAGGAGATTATATTGTGGCGGAATCAGTGATTGAAAAAGTGAATAACAAATTGGGCTTCAACATTATTGAAGTAAAGCGTGACAATGAATTAGTGGCTCTGTTTAAAGGTGTAGTTTATCGAACAAATAAAAATTGGGAAGAATACTAACCATTTTAATTGCTAAATTTATGAAGAAATTAAAAAACTAAAAAAAACAACATTATGAAATGGCAAGGTAATAGACAAAGTGGAAATTTAGAAGATCGTCGCGGAATGAGCTCGAAAGGAAAGTTTGCTGCAGGGGGTGGCATTATCGCAGTAGTGGTGGTTCTTTTGCAACTTTTTGGAGGTCAAACTGGGCAGCAATTGGCTCCAGTTCTTGAGCAAGTGACTCAAGGACAATCGTCACAGCAAGTGGAACAACGGGAATTGACGCCCCAAGAACAGGAAACGGGACAGTTTATGTCAACTATTTTGGCCTATACTGAAGATACATGGAGCCAAATTTTCAAAGAAAACAATCTTGGAAATTATGAAGATCCCCATATGGTGTTATTTAGCGATGCGGTAAGTACTGGTTGTGGCAATGCAAGTGCCGCTTCAGGACCGTTTTATTGTCCTTCAGACCATAAACTATATATGGATTTGTCATTTTTTAACGAATTGAAATCCCGTTTCGGGGCTAAGGGAGGTGATTTTGCAATTGCCTATGTAACCGCTCACGAAGTTGGACATCATATTCAAGTATTGCTGGGAACCTCTCAAAAAGTAAGGCAATTACAGGAGCAAACAAATGAAGCAGGAGCCAACCGTTTGTCTGTTGCGCAAGAACTGCAGGCCGATTTTTATGCAGGTGTATGGGCACATTATAACCAGAAATATTTGGAAGCTGGAGATATTGACGAAGCTTTGAGCGCAGCAAATGCCGTCGGTGATGATGCCATTCAAAGACGGACACAAGGAAGTGTGCGACCGGATAGTTTTACGCACGGAACTTCCGAACAACGCAAATTTTGGTTTATGAAAGGCTATAAATCTGGCGATATAAAACAAGGCGATACGTTTTCCGAATTGGCTAGGTAATTTGCATAACGATAAGTCGGACAATCATTTTAAATTCAAATATTAAAAACACACGAAATATATAGTCTCTTTCCCTGAGAAAGGGATAACGATAGACATGGAAGCATACATCATAGACGGAATTAGAACACCTATAGGAAGTTATCAAGGCACATTATCAGCGGTTCGCACAGACGATTTAGCTGCATTGGTTATTGAGGAAATCGTCAATCGAAATCCAAACATTCCAAAATCGGCCTATGACGACGTCATATTGGGATGTGCCAATCAAGCCGGAGAAGATAATAGAAACGTGGCAAGAATGGCTTCGCTTTTAGCAGGACTGCCATTTACAGTACCAGGTGAAACCGTCAATCGTTTGTGCAGCTCTGGTTTATCTGCAATCATTCACGCCAATCGAGCCATTAAAGCTGGTGATGGCGATGTATTTATTGCAGGCGGTGTTGAAAACATGACTCGCGGACCCTATGTCGTCGCCAAACCTTCAAGTGCTTTCGGGACTGATGCAAAAATGTATGATTCCAGTTTTGGATGGCGATTTATCAATCCCAAGATGCAAAAACTATATGGAACAGATGGTATGGGAAACACCGCTGAAAATCTGGTCGAGAAGTACAACATTTCACGTGAAGACCAAGACAAGTTTGCTTATTGGAGCCAAATAAAAGCTTCAAAGGCACAAGAAAACGGCCGCTTGTCAAAAGAAATCGTGACTGTTGAAATTCCACAGCGCAAAAAAGACACCATCAGATTTTCTAAAGATGAATTTGTAAAACCAGATACCACTTTGGAAGTTTTGGCGAAATTAAGAGGTGCATTTAAAGCTGAAGGTGGAAGCGTCACAGCAGGAAATTCATCAGGCTTGAACGATGGCGCAGCAGCAACCATCATCGCTTCTGAAGAAGCCGTAAAAAAATACAATCTCAAACCATTGGCACGAATTGTAAGTTCGGCTGTCGTTGGTGTTGAACCAAGAATCATGGGCATTGGTCCAGTGGAAGCGTCCAACAAAGTCTTAAAAAAAGCAGGATTGACCATGGACGATATGGACGTTATTGAGCTCAACGAAGCCTTTGCGGCACAAGCCTTGGCATGCACAAGAGCCTGGGGAATTGCAGACGATGACCCAAGAATAAACCCCAATGGAGGTTCCATTGCGATTGGTCATCCTCTCGGCGTTACCGGAACAAGAATTGCATATTCCGCTGCTTTGGAGTTGAAGGAAAAAGGAAAAAGATTTGCGCTTATTACAATGTGTATCGGTGTTGGGCAAGGATATTCAGCTATTGTTGAAAATGTGAATTATAAAAAGTAGTTGGGCGTTACCACAGTCCCGATAGCTATCGGGAGGGCTTTCGGCAGTCGCTTCTTGACGAAAAGTCGGGCGAGCTCCAATCCCGAAGTGTCGGGACCTCAATCCCTAACGCAGATTTGAAACCATAAAGGAAGCAGTAAAGTAGATTGAAATTCAGCAAACTTCAATCTAAAACAATATATGATGAATAAGATTCAACATTACGTCCGAGGCGATTGGACGACCGGAAAAGAAGAAGGAACACCAATACATGACGCTATTACAGGCGAAGCTTTTGCAAGCATCGCCATTGAAGGTCTCGACATTCCTGAAATCCTCAACTACGGTAGAACAATAGGTGGAGAAATACTTCGTAAAATGACCTTTCAAGAGCGTGGCAACATGCTCAAAAGTTTGGCGTTGTATCTCACCAAAAGAAAGGACCCCTTTTACGAATTGAGCTACAGAACGGGAGCCACAAGAGTGGACAGTTGGATTGATATTGAAGGCGGATTTGGAAACCTCTTTGCCAATGCATCCTTACGTAAATTATTCCCCAACCAACCGTATCATGTTGAAGGAGACCCCATCGATTTGTCTCGTGGCGGACGTTTTATGGCGCATCACATTATGGTGCCGAAAAAAGGAGTTGCAGTCCATATCAACGCCTTCAATTTCCCAGTTTGGGGAATGTTGGAAAAATGCGCCGTCAATTGGATGGCAGGAGTTCCAGCAGTCGTTTTGCCAGCACCATCATCTTCCTATTTGGCAGAAGCCGTGGCAAGAGAAATCATCGCATCAGGAATTTTGCCGGAAGGTTCACTTCAAATCATCAATGGAACCGTCAAAAATATTTTGGACACCGTCGAATCCCAAGATGTTGTGACATTTACAGGTTCCGCAAAAACGGGACGGCTCCTAAAAGCCCATCCAAGATTGATACAGGAATCCGTGCCATTCACCATGGAAGCAGATTCATTGAACGCATCTGTTTTGGGAGAAGACGCAGTTCCTGGAATGCCAGAATTTGATTTGTTCATCAAAGAAATCCGAAACGAAATGACCGTCAAATGTGGACAAAAATGTACCGCTATCCGACGGATTATCGTCCCAGAAAATTTGGTCGAAGATGTCCAAATCGCTCTGGGAAAAGCATTGGATAAGGTCACAATTGGTGACCCAAGATTAAAAGAAGTCCGAATGGGCTCTTTAGTCAGTCTCCAACAAGTTCAAGCAGTGAAGGATTCTGTTAATGATTTGGCAAAGGAAGCGCAAATTGTATATGGCAACCTCGACAAAATCGATACCATCGGAGCAGATGCTAAAAAAGGGGCGTTCATCAGTCCTATATTATTGAGAACAGACCATCCATTCCAAAACTCTATCGTCCACGAACGTGAAGCATTTGGCCCAGTGAGCACCATCATGCCTTATAAAAATTTGGATGAAGCTATTCTATTGGCACAAATGGGCAAAGGCTCGTTAGTATCCTCAATAGCGACAAACGATGATAAAATCGCCAAAAAATACGTCATCAATGCTGCGAGTCATCATGGACGGATTTTAGTCTTGAATCGCGAAAGCGCCAAACAAAGTACAGGTCATGGTTCGCCATTGCCATATTTGGTGCATGGTGGTCCCGGCAGGGCAGGTGGCGGTGAAGAAATGGGAGGCATGCGCGGCATTAAGCATTATTTACAGCGAACTGCCATTCAAGGGTCACCAACAACTATAACCGAAATTACAGGCATCTATCAAGCCAACGCCAAATATAAAGAAGCCGAACAGCATCCCTTCAAATACCATTGGGAAGATATCCAACCAGGCATGTCTCTCAAAACACATAAACGAACTTTAACGGATACCGACATCATTAATTTTGCAAATCTCACGTGGGACCATTTCTATGCACATACTGATATTACTTCGTTGGATGGTAGTATTTTTGAAAAGCGAACAGCTCACGGCTATTTCATTATTTCGGCTGCAGCCGGATTGTTTGTCTATCCAAATAAAGGTCCAGTAGCAGCAAATTATGGTTTGGAAGATTGTCGATTCCTACGTCCATTGTACCATAATGATACGATTTATGTACGCTTGACCTGCAAGCAAAAAGTGGAGAGAGATGTCGCATCTGCAGAACATCCAAGTGGAATCGTCAAATGGTTTGTTGAGGTATTTGATGCTGATGATGAGTTGGTAGCAGTTGCAACAATTTTAACAATGGTTCAGAAAAAGCAAGAAACTTTTGTTGAATTGACTGATGATAAAATTGAAGAAAGTCTGGGTAAATTGACCCAAGATTCCAAACCAAAATGGGGCATCATGACACCGCAGCACATGCTCGAACATTTAGAATATACCTATAAAATTGCCTCAGGCGAGATTCAGGATTTTGAAGTTGCAACCCCAGAAAAGATTTTGGAAAAAGTCCATACAAGTCTCTATAATTATGAGAAGTTTCCAAGGTACACAAATTTTCCTTCGCTTGAAAAGGATAAATTATTCGATTTGAACCATCCTGACTTGGACACAGCAAAACAAAAATTAAAGGAACAAAGAGAAAAATATGTAGAGTTTTTTAAAGAAAACCCCGATGCCAAATTGAAAAATTTGGTTTTTGGTGAAATAAATAGGTATGAATCTTACTTGTTGGAAAGAAAACATTTGAACCATCACTTTGAACAGTTTGGATTAATATAAAAATCGTACAGACCTTTCAGGTTTTCAAAACCTAAAAGGTCTAAATCACACAATTATGTCAACAGAACCATACGTAAAATCAAAAAACAAAAACGGAGTAGGCTACATAGAATTTTTCCATCCTGCTCATAATTCATTACCGAGCAATCTTTTGTCCGAAATGGTAAGAAACATTACTAGTGCTGGAGAAGATGACAGCATCAAAGTTGTCGTGTTGCAAAGCGGTGGAGACCGAACTTTTTGTGCTGGTGCCAGTTTTGAAGAACTCGTAGCCATTGACAATGAACAAACCGGTAAAGAGTTTTTCTCCGGATTTGCCAATGTCATCAATGCCATGCGCAAATGTCCAAAATTTATCATCGGACGTATCCAAGGAAAGACCGTGGGTGGGGGCGTCGGACTCGCATCAGCAACTGATTATTGTATGGCGACCAAATACGCCGAAATCAAATTAAGCGAACTCAACTTAGGTATTGGCCCGTTTGTGGTCGGCCCAGCCGTGAGACGTAAAATAGGTTTAAGTGCCATGTCGCAAATTGCGATGGATGCCAACAGTTTTTATTCTGCCGATTGGGCATTTCAAAAAGGCTTGTACACCAAGGTTTTTGATTCGGTTGAAGAATTGGATAAAGCCGTTGTAGAGTTCACCGAAAACCTAAAGACCTACAACCCAAAAGCTATGACCGAAATGAAAACCATGTTTTGGAGAGAAACGGAAGATTGGGATCAATTGCTGACACAACGAGCCAAAATCAGCGGTCGCTTGGTTTTGAGTGAATTTACGAAAGAGAAATTAAAGGAATACAAATAGATGGTTTACTCATTTAATGGCTATATACCAGTTGTCCACGAGAGCAGTTTCGTACATCCGTTGGCGGCCGTTACCGGCAACGTCATCATTGGCAAAAACTGTTATGTCGGTCCTGGCGCAGCCATTCGAGGTGATTGGGGCCAGATTATTTTGGAAGATGGTGTGAATGTTCAGGAAAATTGTACAATTCACATGTTTCCTGGAAAATCGATTACTCTTAAGGAAAGTGCCCATGTAGGTCATGGTGCCATCATTCATGGAGCAAATCTGGGCAGAAATTGCCTCATCGGAATGAATTCTGTAATTATGGACGATGCCGATATTGGTGATGAATGCATCGTCGGTGCCATGTCATTCATAAAAGCAGAAACCATTATTCCCAATCGAAGTTTGGTAGTTGGCAATCCAGCAAAAGTTGTCAAAGAGGTTAGTGATGAAATGATAGCATGGAAAACCAAAGGCACGCAATTATATCAGCAATTACCAGCGGATTGTCACCAAAGTTTAAGGGAAGTTGAGCCTTTGAGAGAAGTGCCAAAAAACATGAAAATGCAAGAAGGTGTTTATGACACTTTTAAAGATTTTATGAAAAAATAATCAAGGAAGCCTCATTCCGAACGAAGTGAAGGAATCTGTTGAAAAGATTGCCACCTCCTTTGTCCTCGCAATGACCAAATAAAGAAAATGTCAAAGTTTGAACTAAAGATGCCCAAAATGGGCGAAAGTATAAGCGAAGGAACCATCATCAATTGGCTCGTTAATGAAGGCGACACATTTGATGAAGGCGACATCATTCTGGAAGTAGCCACAGACAAAGTGGACAACGAAGTGCCAGCACCAGCATCTGGAACTTTAATAAAAATCTTGTTCCATTCAAAAGATGTCGTACCTGTCGGTCAAGTGATTGCATTTTTAGAAGTTTCTCAAAATGTAAAATCGTCTAAAGCGAAAACTGTCTCGTCCAACAAATCCAACATCTCGGAAGAGACGCCTCATCAAGAGAAGAAAAAAGTATCAAAACCACAATCCCCACAAGTAACTTCAGCTACAACTTCAACGTCAACTTCATTTTCGGTTTCAACTTCAAACACCTTCTTTTCCCCATTAATTCAGACAATAGCCAAAGAAAATCACATAAGTTTTGAAGAATTAGCAAGAATTCCTTCAACCGGCAACGAAGGCAGATTGCGAAAAAGCGATGTATTTAATTATATAGAAGACGGTCGACCCTACAAATTCGCTCAACCAGATATTCAAGACCCAACCGCTTACAGAATTCCGCAATTGAATTTTGATAAAGGCACAGGCAAAATCATAAAAATGGATCGCATGCGCCAGATGATTGCCGATCATATGGTGTATTCAAAACATACCTCGCCGCACGTCACCGCTTATGTTGAGGCAGATTTAACCAATATGGTGATTTGGCGAAATGTAAATAAAGAAGCCTTTCAAAAGAAATATAGTGAAAAGTTGACCTACACACCGCTATTCGTCGAAGCTGTGGCAAAGGCAATTAAAGATTATCCAAATATCAATGCTACTGTGGATGGCAACAACATTATCGTTAAAGAAGACATCAATATAGGGATGGCAACGGCTTTACCAAATGGAAATTTGATTGTTCCCGTCGTCAGAAATGCGGATAAAAAAGATTTAAAAACATTGGCAGAAAATGTCAATGAATTGGCGAAAAAAGCACGCGAGAACAAATTAGGTGGCGATGACATTAAAGGCAGTACGTTTACCATTTCAAACGTAGGAACCTTTGGTAGCGTCATGGGCACACCAATCATCAACCAGCCTGAAGTTGCCATTTTGGCTTTAGGAATAATCAAAAAACGCCCCGAAGTTTTAGAAACTGAAAAAGGGGATGAAATTGCCATTAGAAGCATGATGTATCTATCCTTGTCTTTTGACCATCGTGTGGTTGATGGATTTTTAGGCGGCAGTTTTGTACGTCGTGTCGCAGATTATTTTGAGCAATTTGATATCAATAGAGAAATATAATGATGAAAGACCTAACAGGTTTTTAAAACCTGTTAGGTCTAAAATTCAATTTAGCGTTAGGGATTACGAATCCAATTTTAATTTTATATTTTGGAATTCGTGATATCGCTTCGCTAAATTGAAGTGGAAAGCCCGGAGCAAAGCGAAGACTTGCAACGTACCTGCCTGCCGGCAGGCAGGAAGCCCGCCCGAACGCCCAAAAAATAAAACATGAGTTCAATAACCAAAGATATATTGAGTAAAGCATTTTCAAACCTTTGTACGGCCAAAGCAATGACAGAACTTTACGAAGCCAATTTCAAGCAAGTTTCCAAGTATGTACATGCCACATCAAGGGGGCATGAAGCGATTCAGACGGCTTTGGGGATGCAATTATTGCCACAGGATTATGCCTTCCCATACTATCGGGATGATGCGATGTTGTTGTCATTCGGATTGAAACCATATGATTTGATATTGCAATTATTGGCAAAAAAAGACGACCCATTTTCTGGCGGAAGGACTTATTATTGCCATCCCAGTTTAAGGGTCGATGACAAGCCAAAAATTCCACACCAATCTTCGGCAACTGGAATGCAAGCCATTCCGGCTACTGGAGTTGCGATGGGATTTAATTACCGCGAAGGCGGTAATCTCTCGGCAAATGAAAAGTCTTCCAAAGAAAATGGAAAAGCGACAGCTGAATGGGGAGAAAATAATTATAATCAAGAGGTTCATTCCAAAGATTCCCGCCTTCGCGGGAATGCGCCTATTGTTGTTTGCAGTTTAGGTGACGCTTCGGTGACCGAAGGCGAAATCGCTGAAGCCTTCCAAATGGCAGCCTTAAAGCAACTGCCAATCCTGTATTTGGTGCAGGATAACGATTGGGATATTTCTGCCAATGCAGCAGAAACCAGAGCTCAAAATGCCTATGAATATGCGAAAGGTTTCAAGGGCTTGGAAGCTATTTCCATTGATGGTGCCAATTTCATTGAAAGTTATGAAGCGATTGAAAAAGTTATCGCGACCATTCGGAAAGAACGCCGACCATTTTTGGTCCATGCCAAAGTTCCTCTGTTGAATCATCACACCTCTGGAGTACGTATGGAATGGTATCGTGATGATTTGGAAGAAGCAAAATCCCGCGACCCTTATCCAGTTTTAAAGCAACAATTATTTGATAACGGATTTAATGAAAAACAAATAAATGACATTGAGAACTCTGCCTCGGAAGAAGTAAAAAAGGATTTCGAAAAAGCTTCAAAAGCTGAAGACCCAAAACCCGAAGATTTATTTACTCATGATTTTGTGCCAACACCAATAATAGAAGAAAAAGGCGAACGTTCACCCAAAGGTGCTGAAAAAGTAGTGATGGTAGATTGCGCTCTATTTGCTGTTGAAGAATTGATGGCTAAACACAAAGAATGTTTGGTTTATGGACAGGATGTGGGCGGACGATTGGGCGGCGTTTTTAGGGAAGCAGCAACCTTGGCTCAAAAATTCGGTGACGACAGAGTGTTCAACACACCAATTCAGGAAGCATTTATTGTAGGCTCGACCGTTGGGATGAGTGCAGTCGGACTAAAACCGATTGTTGAGGTTCAGTTTGCCGATTATATTTGGCCAGGACTGAATCAATTGTTTACCGAAGTGAGCAGGAGTTGTTATTTGTCAAATGGAAAATGGCCAGTAAGCATGATTCTTCGTGTACCAATTGGGGCTTATGGAAGTGGCGGCCCATATCATTCGTCTTCGGTGGAAAGTGTTTTGACCAACATCAGAGGAATTAAAATTGCCTATCCAAGCAATGGTGCCGATTTAAAAGGCTTGATGAAAGCTGCCTATTACGATTTAAATCCTGTAGTCATTTTAGAGCATAAAGGATTGTATTGGAGCAAAGTTCCGGGAACTAAAGGTGCCACTTCTGTTGAGCCAGCCGAAGATTATGTATTGCCTTTGGGAAAAGCTTGGGTGCTTCAGGAAATTTGGAAACAGGAACATGTGGAAACATTGACCATTGTGACTTACGGAATGGGAGTTCATTGGGCATACAATGCTTCAGGTGAACTTGGAATGCGTGACCAAATCGAAATTATTGATTTACGAACTTTGTTTCCATTGGATGAAGTTACCATCATGAAATCGGTAAAGAAAACCGGGAAATGTTTGGTGGTAACTGAAGAGCCTTCCAATAATAGTTTTGCAAGAGCTTTGGCTGGGAAAATCCATGAAGAATGTTTCAAGTTTTTAGATGCTCCTGTCATGACGATTGGAAGTGAGAATATGCCAGCAATTCCATTGAATTCTACTCTGGAACAGACGATGATTCCTTCTACTGAAAAAGTAAAGGATAAAATAATGCAGGTATTGGAATATTAAATAATTTATGTTTTTTAAAATAATAAATAAGATTATTTTTCATAGTTTCTTATCATCTAGAAATGATTCTCTTCCCATGAACACATAAAAAATCCTAACCGTTTAAGTTAGGATTTTTTTATCTTAGAATGCTATGAGGCTATAATTCTTGAACTATCTAGAAACAAAATCAGTTAAGCTGACGATTGTATTTCCTGTTGCATCGTCATGATAAATATTGTACTTAGTAGGATAATTATTCATTTCCTGGTAGTTAAGTGGTTGAGAGATATCTAAACCGAAAGCATCATTGGATTGTATATAATTCAAGTCAGCCATAGGTTCCATAAATATATATTCCCCATCAAACGACCCAAGAACCATAATTTTTGTAAAAGGAAGATAATCTGGTAGATTAAGAGGAAGCCAATGTTTTCCCATTTGTGCATAAACGCCTCCTTGTCCGGGCGGTGTGCCGTAATTGGCGGGCATGTAACCTAAAGGTGGCAAATTGGTAAATAATGCACTTGTTTCAAGGGAATATTCTGGTATCGCCAAGCGATCCTCATTAGTAATCATATAAAAATGAAAATCAAAATGTGGTACAAAAAAAGCAGGATGGTGGCCATGAGGGTTCCAATTAAGGGTAATGTGCTCAAAAGGTGTTAGTTGTGTAGCCTTTAAATGAAGCGGTAATACTGTCTCGAACGGCAGATTTTCTAGGTCTTCATAGAGTCCTGAAGTAAATTCCAAAGCAAGTTCAACAGGAAAACCATCTTTATTTACACTTATCCATGAACGCGCTTTTCCATTACCAATTTGCACTTGGGGACCTTTAAACACGTTAAGTTTTTCATTATTGGATTTCTTTAGTTCCTGCGTGCTGTTTGGAATGGTTTCAAGATCAGCAACCTCTTGTTTAGAGCAAGAGAAAATCATAAACAACAAACCAATAAAGAGTGTTTTTTTGTAAAATTTTTTTAAATTTTTCATGATTAATTCGATTTAAATTATTAATAATGTCGAGGTTAAGTCAAAATTGAAGCGTTACCTTTATAACTTGTTTCGGTTACACATATCTTGATAGCATTTAATGATTCAAGTTAGTAATACATTAAAATTACCTCAAAAAACAGCACGGAATTTTTATCATAGACATACCTATATAATTAGTAGACAGACGACATGATTCGGGTGATTTATGCATAATAATCAATAATTCTGTAGTTGGTAGGTTGTAATAAGTTGTCTGTCATCAAATTTTAAATTAAAAGAGATATTATGTATTTTTATAGAATCATAATTTCTGATTGAAATGAAATTACATTGGCCTCTTAAACTGAAGACGATTTTACTTCATTGTTTGTTCTGGGTGCTTATTGTTTTTTATTTTGCTTGGGGTTTCGGTTTTAGTACCAATCCCAAATTGTCCTTCCTCAATGCTACGTTTTTCCTTCCAGGCTTTCTATTTATGGTTTATAGCCTATTGTATTTTTTGGTGCCTCGATATCTAATCCAACGGAAGTATTTTAAATTTTTTATAGGATTGATCATTGTTCTTGCAGCTTGTACAACTTATGGCATGGTGGCACAAGTTACCTTAATGACCAATGAAAAGTTTAAGGGCTTTGATATTCGCACTGGAAGGGCTATCCTGCCTTTTTTACATGTAGCAGGCTTCGCAGTTTCCATACAGTTATTGGGCTATTGGTTTAATCAAAAACAACAAACCATGGAAGCCCAGCAGCAAGCGACCATAGCAGAACTTCAGTTGCTCAAATCACAACTTCATCCACATTTTCTATTTAATACACTTAACAATCTTTACTCTCACACCTTAAGTCAGTCGCCGACGGCTCCAGAGATTGTTCTTAAGCTTTCCGATGTGTTGCGGTTTATTATTTATGAAAGCAATTCGACAACGATTTCTTTAGTCAAGGAAATAAATCTCTTACAACAATACATTGCCCTCGAAAAATTACGTTACGGGGATAGGTTGGATATGTCTATGGTCGTAAAAGGAGATTTGGCACGTTTTCATATTGCACCATTATTGTTATTGCCATTTCTGGAGAATGCATTTAAGCATGGGGCAAGCAAGCAGATTGATCAATGCTGGATCAGTTTTGATTTGGCAATAAAC
>JBDSFP010000245.1:0-5649 GCA_039919415.1 Aquaticitalea sp.
GTTGCCTTTGAAAATGCACGC
Source organism: Aquaticitalea sp. (assembly GCA_039919415.1). GTDB lineage: Bacteria > Bacteroidota > Bacteroidia > Flavobacteriales > Flavobacteriaceae > JBPOFM01. The sequence goes on from JBDSFP010000245.1 coordinate 22, forward strand.
TTATATAATGAAGCGGAACAACGCAATGCAGAACTCGCAGTTATTAATAGTGTGCAAGAAGGTTTAGTTGCTGAAATGGACATGCAAGGCATCTATGATTTGGTAGGGGACAAAATAAGAAACCTATTTGATGCACAAGTGACTGCAATCGCCATTTTCAATCATGAAACTAAAACAGAATATTTTCATTATGCTTTTGAAAATGGTGAAAGAGTCTTTCCTATATCTCGCCCTTACGACAAAATCCGGGAACGTCTTATTAAAACCCAGATACTTATTGATATAGAAGAAAATAGTGCTGTTGTTTTCAGCGAGATAACTGGTAAGGCTCCAAAATCAGTTCCGGGCACAAGCTTTGCAAAATCCATGGTGTTTGTCCCTCTAATTATTGGAAATGAAGTTCGTGGCTATGTTAGTCTTCAAAATAACGATAAAGATCATGCTTTTAGTGAATCCGATGTGCGCCTTTTAAGTACACTTGTAAACAGCATGAGTGTTGCCTTGGAAAACGCACGACTTTTTAGCGAAACTGAACAACGTAATGCTGAACTTGCCGTTATCAACAGTGTCCAACAAGGCTTGGTGGCGCAGATGGATCTTCAAGGCATTTACGATCTGGTAGGCAATCGGCTTCGTGATTTGTTTGATGCACAAGTCACAGGTATCTATTCCTTCAATCAGGAAACCAAAATGGAACATTTCCATTATCTTTTTGAAGATGGAGCACGCTTGTATCCAGAACCAAGACCGCTTAATCAAATTCGACAATGGATCATTAAACATAAAACTCTTTTGCTTGTCAATGAAGATGCCGATAAAAAAATTCAGGAAATCACAGGCGAAAAACACGTTGCCGTCCCTGGAACGCGTTTGCCAAAATCGATGTTATTCGTTCCCTTAAGTGTGGGCAAAGATGTAAAGGGATGTTTAAGCATTCAAAATCTCGATCGCGAAAATGCCTTCAGTGATTCAGATATACGCCTGTTGAGCACCCTTGCCAACAGTATGAGTGTTGCCTTGGAAAACGCACGACTCTTCAATGAAACCACAAGGCTTCTGGCAGAAACCGAGCAGCGTAATGCGGAACTTGCCGTCATTAACAGTGTGCAGGAAGGTTTGGTACGGGAAATGGACATGCAGTCTATTTACAGTTTGGTAGGTAAAGTAATTTGTGAGGTTTTAAATACCCAAACACTTATTATTCGCACGTTTGACCTTCAAAAAGAGGTAGAAACTTGGGAATTTGCCATTGAAAATGGAGAGCGTTTGTTTTTAGACCCAAAACCCTTTATTTGGGCAAACAAACATCTCATAAAAACAAAAGAATCGCTGCTTATCAATGAAAATTATGTTGAAACTGCCAAGCAATATGGAGACGCCAATAAAGGAATCAGTAAAGGCTTACCACCAAAATCCGCCATTTTTGTACCGATGATGCTCGGAGGCAAAGTGATTGGTTCCGTTAGTTTACAAAATGTGTTGGAAGAAAATGCCTTTACAGAATCTGATGTGCGCTTGTTGAATACCTTGACCAATAGTATGAGCGTCGCCCTGGAAAATGCACGCCTGTTCAATGAAACAACACGTCTGCTGGCAGAAACCGAACAACGTGCCTCCGAAATGCAAACGGTCAATAACATAAGTCGTGCCCTGGTTTCACAGCTCGATTTTAAATCCCTTATCAAATTGATCGGAGATCAGATGCTTGAGACTTTTAATGCGGATATTGTTTATTTGGCCATACATGACAAAAAAGCAAACATGCTTAACTTCCCTTATGTATATGGAGAAGATGAAGCACAATCAAGAGAATTTGGTAATGGAATTACAGAAAAAATCATCCTCAATAAAGAACCACTCCTCATCAATGAAGATCTGGACAAGGCATATGAAGAGATTGAAGCTGATAAAAAAGGACGTTGGGTTCAATCATTTCTTGGTGTTCCAATAATTGTAGGAAATGATGCTATTGGGGTCATCAGTATCCAAAGCACGGAAAAGGAGAATCGATTCAATGAATATGATTTGCGACTTCTTAAAACGATTGCGGCAAATGTTGGTGTGGCCATGCAAAACGCGGAGGCTTACGAGAAACTTCAGGTTGCGTTAAATGAACTTAAATCCGCACAGGAACAATTGGTCCAACAGGAAAAATTGGCCTCCTTGGGGCAGTTGGCAGCAGGCATTGCACATGAAATAAAGAATCCGCTCAATTTCGTCAATAACTTTTCAGAACTGAATTTAGAACTCATCGACGAAATTAAAATAGAGCTCGAAAAATTGCCAAAAAGCCCAGAAAAATCCGAAATAGAAACCATTCTTAAGGATATAGTCACCAACCAAAAGAAAATCCATCAACATGGTACAAGGGCTGACAGTATTGTCAAATCGATGTTGCTTCACAGTCGTGGTGGCAATAGGATCAAAGAACTGACCAATGTCAACGATATGCTCAAGGAATATGTCAATCTCGCTTTCCATGGCATGCGTGCCGGTAAAAAACCAATCAATGTGAGCTTGGACTTCCAGCTGGACAACAAGATTTCCAAAATTCCTGTCATTATGGAAGATGTCAGTCGCGTGATTCTCAATCTATGCAACAATGCCTTTGATGCCATGCATGAACGACTCCAAAAGAAAACAGATTTAGAAAATTATCAGCCAAAATTGACCGTCAAGACCTCTGAAACCAAAACCCATTTGACAATGGAAATTGAAGATAATGGTTTGGGCATTCCTGTTGAAATTCAGGACAAGATCCTCATGCCTTTTTTCACGACCAAGAAAGGAACCGAAGGCACAGGACTTGGACTATCCATCACACACGACATCATCCAAGCGCATGGTGGCAAATTACAGATAGAATCCAAACAAGGGAAGAATTCCTTCACAAAATTCAATATTAATTTACCAATCTAAAAAATATATGGACATGAAAATTTTAATAGTAGACGACGAACGGGACGTGGAAACATTGTTCCGTCAAAAATTCAGAAAAGAAATCAGAAGCAAAAAACTGGAATTGAATTTCGCATTCAGCGGCCAAGAAGCCTTGGATATGCTAAACCACCAAGAACCTCCCGAAGTGGTATATGTGTTTTCGGATATCAACATGCCAGGCATGACAGGTTTGGAGCTGCTGGATCACATCAAAGAACAATTCCCCAAGATCAGTGTTTCGATGATATCGGCTTATGGCGATTTTGAAAACTACAACAAAGCGATGAATTCAGGCGCGAAAGAGTTTTTTACCAAACCCATTGATTTTGAATCGTTGCGGAAGGAGATTGGGACGTTGATTGATTAGTAGGCTATATTTTCACGAGTCATCGTCCCATTTGGGACAAAATATCGGTAGAAAAATAATATATAATTAAATAGCGTGCCTTTAGGTACGCCATATAAATAGGAGCAAAATGACAAACACCTATACCGAAATGCATATTCAGGTCGTTTTTGCAGTCCAAAACCGACAAAGCCTGATAAGCGCAACATGGAAAGATGAACTCTATAAATACATGACAGGCATCATCCAAAATCATGACCATAAAGTGCTTCAGATAAACGGCATGCCAGACCATATCCATATTTTGATTGGTATGCGACCAACACAATCACTTTCAGATTTGATGAAACAAGTAAAACAGGATTCGTCAAAATGGATTAACCAAAAAGGTTTTGTCAACGGAAAATTTACGTGGCAGGCAGGTTATGGCGCATTTTCTTATTCAAAAAACGATGTTCCGAAGGTTATCAATTATATTAAAAATCAGGAAGAACATCACAAATCAAAAACAATCAATGAAGAATATTTGGAGATGTTGCAAGATTTCGAAATAGATTTTGATGAACGATACTTATTTCATCCAATTGGATGATATATGCTTTACCTAAAGGCACAGAAATCGCGTGGTTAATTTATTTCTACCAATATTTTGTCCCTAACGGGACATAAAAACAATAGTATAACGAAGTAAAAAATAATAAAAGAACAACATCATATATAAAACCAATAAGCACACAAAAAGTTATAATTTAACACATTAATAAAATAATCATGGGAAAGATACTGGTGGTGGATGACGAACCGGATTTGGAAGTACTGATCAAACAGAAATTCAGGAAACAAATCCGTGATAAAGAATACGAATTTTTCTTTGCCGAAAACGGCAAGGAAGCACTCATGAAACTCTTGGAGCAGCCTGATGTGGACATCGTTTTGAGCGATATCAACATGCCAGAAATGGATGGGCTTACCTTGTTGAGCAAATTGAGTGAAAGCAGTCCGTTGATAAAATCGGTCATCGTCTCCGCATATGGCGATATGGAAAACATACGAACAGCCATGAATCGCGGCGCTTTTGACTTTATCACAAAACCCATCAATTTTGAGGATTTGACACTCACAATGGAAAAAACCTTGAAGCATGCGCTCCATATCAAAGAAACTCTAAAAGCCATTAAGGAAAACAACATCCTAAAAATGTATGTTGATGAAAATGTATTGAATTTTATGGGCAGTAGAGAATTCGAATCCACCATAATGGCAAATGAAACCATCGAAGCTACAGTCGTGTTCATTGATATTTGTGGCTTCACTTCCATCAGCGAAAATGCTCCTCCAGATACTGTAGTGGCGATGATCAACTCGTATTTTGACGTGATGGTCAAGGAAATCATGAACCAGAATGGCCACATCGACAAATTCATTGGCGATGCCATCATGGCTGTGTTCCGTGGCGAATTTCATCTCGATAGAGCCATTGACGCAGCACTCGCAGTTTGCAGCAAAATAAATAAATTGCCTGCTGCTGGCGACCTGTTGCAATTCAAACCCAAGGTATCCATAGGCATCAAGAGTGGCGAGATGATTTCGGGAAATATTGGTTCGGCGAGTTTAAAACGATTGGATTACACAGTGATTGGCGACACTGTTAACACCGCAGCTCGACTTCAGGATGCAGCAAAAGAAAATCAAATCATCATTAGTGAAACTTGTTACGAAAAAGTAAAGGAATCCTTCAAATGTGAAAAAGTTGGAAGCATCAATTTGAAAAATAAGTCCAAACCTTTGATGATCTATGAAGTTAAGGAGTAAACCTATAACTTTGACCGGTTAAAACGCTGAAAATTTTTGGACTCAAAATGAAAATCAAATTTAAGGAAATACAAAAATTCACACAATGGTGGCTTTGGCTATTGTTAATTGGTATTGGTATTTTGCCGCTTTTTGCAATTTACAAACAGTTGATTCTTGGTGTAAAATTTGGAGATAAACCAATGTCTGACCTTGGAATCATTGTTTTTTCTGTATTGATTTTTAGTTTAATTGCCATGTTTTTCTTTATGCGTCTCAAAACTGAAATTGACAAGCATGAAATCAAAATCAACTTCTTCCCTTTCGTTAAAAAACGAGTTAGTTGGAAAGAAATCAAAAGTGCGAAAATTGTGAATTATGGATTTGTTGGGGGTTGGGGAATAAGGCTCTGGACGACCTATGGAACTGTCTATAATATAAGAGGAAATAAAGGGTTGGCAATTGAACTTGTAAACGGAAAAAAATTTCTGATCGGAACCCAAAAAGAAACAGAACTGAATAGAATAGTAAAAACAATCAATTCGTAATTC
>JBDSFP010000249.1:0-3258 GCA_039919415.1 Aquaticitalea sp.
ATTTCGTATAATGCTCGGTCACTGACTTCCACATTAATATGGTCCCTCCAATGTTCTTGATTGTTCAGTGCAAAATGCTTCACACAAGCAGCCACCCCATTTTTTTGAACTCCTTTGATATAAGGCACAACCATGGTGGATGCCAAAAAAGGATCTTCTCCCAAATATTCAAAATTACGACCGTTCATAGGTGTCCGATAAATATTCACGCCAGGTCCAAGTAACACGTCTTTTTTGCGATAGCGTGCTTCCTCGCCAACGCTATAACCGTATTCGGCAGATAATTCTGGATTAAAAGTTGCGGCTAAACAAGTTAGAGCAGGAAACGCGGTAATCGAATCGTTCGTCCAACCTGCATAAGCCCAATCGTCCCAACTGATTTCGGCCCTAACGCCGTGAGGCCCGTCAGACATCCATAATTCTGGAATTCCCAAACGCGCAACTCCTTTGGTACTGAACTTGGACTGCGCGTGGCACATCGCCACTTTTTCCTTTAAGGTCAATAATCCCATGATGCTGTCAATTTTTGCTTCCGTCTTCATATCAACAAAAATGGCATCTGCTTTGTGTTGGAGGTTGGACGTTTTTTGAGCGTAGGAACTGATGCTGAAAATGAGTGCGCAAATTGCAAACATTGCATGTTGAACAGTTTTAAATGGAAATACCTTTATCATAGTTTCGGAGTTGATATGGTTTAAAATGATTGTCTTTGGATACTATCTGTAAAAATACTTCAAACGCTCTAATAACAATTAAAATCCTGATGACGATATTAAGATTTGTTGTATTACCAATGATTGAATGGAAAAAAAGTGTTTTACAGTCGAAAGATATTATAAAAGTTCCAAAGTTTTACGAAGATTTACAATTTTGAAAGTGATCGCACTATTTATTCTAAAAATTGAACGAATCAAACAATACTTTTGTTAACGCCTAATTGATATAAACAATTCTCAAAATTCCAAAATTGCAATCCTGCCTGCCTGCAGGTAGGTAAAACTGCCTGTCTTTTCAAGACAGATGGGTAAAAACATAACACAGATGAGTGTTTTGGAGTCGTAGAGATTAACTGCGTTGTTCACTTTCACTCCCATACTGTAAATACACTTTTTTGAGCTTTCAGACCAAGCACTTTTAATCAACAAAGCTCAATCAAGTAGACTTGTTGAACTTCTTATGCTTAAAATCGCAATAAAGTTGCGCTTAATTGCGGAGTCGGAGAGATTACAGATTTCCAAAAATCCGGAAATTGTCCCGTGGTCATGTAGACCACCGGATTAAGGTAACGGGTTATGGTAAAATAGCCACCCCAGAAAAACCAAAAAAACATGTGTCGCCCAACACGATATGATTTCTTATCCGATAGTATAAATTCCCTTACTGACATCCATCTCTATATTTTTTATTTCAAATTTATTAATATTATAGCCAAGGTTGAATCTTTCGCTACATAAACAGAATTCTACCAGACAGACAGTAGATAAAAAACGACAAAACGTTTTTTATCTACTAATTTTATGTTTCTGTCGACTCTTGCGAGTCTTCTGTCGATAAGGCAATTATCGCATATAGATATCGATTAAATTTAATGAATATTTTGCGTCTTGAATTGAACTTCAAAATTTATTGAGTGCAAGTTTTTTCTAACCACTAAAATTTATTTTATGAAAACAAGATGGGTGGCAACCCTAAATGCAAGAAAATTTAAAGCTATATCCCATCAGTTGCTCAATTGGAAATCGGTCGGTTTTACCGGTGTATTATTGTTGATTGTTTCCTGTTCTAAAGGTGATGATGTAGAAACAGTTAATAACGAACTACCTGTTAAAAATGAATCACTTATTATCTATACTGATATTGAGCCAGATTTCGCCAGTGAAAACATGAACGATTTTTATAGCCTGGATTTGAACAATGATGCAACTGTGGATTTTACTTTGACAACGTCTTATGATGACAGGTTGGAGATAACATCTTCAAATGATGTAAATGGCATCGTTGCCGTATATAACCTTGATCCCGATATCTTGCCTTTAGAAATTAATACGAAAATATTAAATGCTTTCTTTAGTACAAATGGGGAATATGGATCTTATATGGTTGGAGGTTTTTTTGAAATCGGCAATTGTTTTGGAGAAGTAGAAGATGACTGTTTTTATGATTGGAAAGATAAAAACGACAAATATCTGGGTCTGCGATTTGTTGTAGAGGGGAATACCCATTACGGGTGGGCACGATTGAATGTTACAAATCAAACAGATTGGGTCATTAAGGATTACGCCTATAATGCAATACCATATAAGCCCATTCTTGCAGGTCAAAAGGAATAGATTGGAGATAGTCTAATCCCATAACTTCAATTAACATGTCCCGTGGGCTAATCTCAGAACGACAAACCAAATGCACAGTGAAAAGTTTTTTGTCTACCGATGTTGGTTCTCTGTCGACACTTGTTAGTCTTCTGTCGCTATAACATTATCGCTTATAGATATGGATTAAATTTACCAATAATTTTCAATGTAATAACTAGAAAATCAGCAAGTCATGAAAAATAAACTACTCAATATCCATCCCATCAACAGATGTGTGACTTTATTTGCATTAACGCTTATTTCTCTATTTGCAAATTCTCAAATAGTATATACCGATATTGTTCCAGATTTCACTAGTGAAAATGTTGGTGACTTTTACAACATGGATTTAAACAATGACGGAACTGTAGATTTTAGTTTGAAGTCAATTAATAGTTCTGAGCTTATTGGTATGGAAGCAAATGCAAATGGCGTCAATGCTATGGCAGCGACTGGAGGTCCTTTTGACCCATATATAATACCATTAGAAGAGAATGCCGTTATTGCAAATCCTTCGGATTATTATGATACAAATGGGTTTTTGCCTCTGGGAATATGTAATAATATTCCATCTTTTTGTACTTATGATTGGGGAGGTATGATGGATAAATATTTGGGGTTAAGGGTTCTTATAAACGGCCAGACACATTACGGATGGGCGCGTATGGATGTTGCTACCAATACTCAATGGACCATTAAGGATTACGCCTACCAAGCAACGCCAAATACACCAATTCTGGCAGGTCAAATGGTTCTGGGGGTAGAAGAAATCGACTTTGCGATGGTTAAGGTCTCGGTAGCCAATCAAACAATATCTATATTCAATCTTCCGAATCGCACGGAATATAATCTGTATGCGATAAATGGACAAAAGATACTCCATGGCATATTGCAACCAACTGTTGAC
>JBDSFP010000087.1:0-6718 GCA_039919415.1 Aquaticitalea sp.
TTTTGATTGGTTGTAACTCAAAAACCCCTTCAATCCATTCCATTTTCAGGTATAACGAACACAAAAATATAAGTTCTCTAGATCCAGCATTTTCAAAGGATATCGCAGACATCTGGGCAACCAATCAGTTGTTTAATGGATTGGTTCAAATGGATGATCAAATGAGGGTGATGCCCTGTATTGCCAAAAGTTGGGGGATTTCAGAAGATGGGCTTACCTATTCATTTACTCTACACCCAAATATAAAATTCCATAAACATCCCATGTTCGGGAAAGATTCCACTAGAACGGTGGTCGCATCCGATTTTGAATATAGTTTAAATCGTTTGCGCGACGCAGAACTCGCCTCTCCTGGCAGTTGGGTATTACAAAAAGTGGATGATTTCAAAGCTATAAACGATACTGTTTTTGAGATTAAGTTAAAGCAATCATTTCCGGCATTTCTTGGAATGCTGACCATGAAATATTGCAGTGTGGTGCCTAAAGAAATCGTCGAACATTATAAAAATGACTTTCGGTCGCATCCAATTGGTACAGGGCCGTTCCAATTTAAACGATGGGAAGAAAATCTTAAGTTGGTATTTCGCAAAAATCCAGATTATTTTGAAACCGATGAACTTGGCGAGCAAATGCCTTATATTGAAGCTGTTGCCATTACTTTTTTACCTGACAAACAAAGTGAGTTTTTGCAATTTGCCCAAGGCAATATTGATTTTGTCTCAGGTTTGGATGCCTCCTATAAAGACGAAATTTTGACTACAGAAGGACAATTGCGCGATGCTTATAAAAATAAAGTCAATATGATTCGTGGCCCATATTTGAACACCGAATATTTAGCGTTTTATATGGATTCAAAAGTTCCAGAAATACAATCAGAATTGATTCGGAAAGCCGTCAATTATGGTTTTGACCGACAAAAAATGATGACCTATCTACGCAATGGTGTTGGAATTCCTGCCAATGGAGGCTTTATTCCAAAAGGACTGCCAGGTTACAACAAAATCATGGGATTTGATTATCTACCTCAGAAAGCCAAAGATTTGGTGGCACAATTCAAAAGGGAAACTGGGATTAAAAATCCGGAAATTACAATTACAACGACAAGCAATTATTTAAGTTTTTGTGAATTCATCCAACGGGAAATCCAAAAAACTGGGCTCGAAGTCAAAGTGGATGTAATTCCTGCAGCAACCTTAAAGGATGCGAAAGCCAACGGTAAACTAGACATGTTCAGAGCCAGTTGGGTAGCCGATTATCCGGATGCCGAAAATTACCTATCATTGTATTACAGCAAAAATTTTGCGCCCAACGGTCCTAATTATACGCATTTTAAAAATGAACAGTTTGACAAATGGTATGAAGAAGCCTTCAAAACCAACAGACTTGAAAAAAGAGAACAACTCTATTCCAAAATGGACTCATTAATAATGCAAAAAACGCCGGTCGTGGTGCTTTTTTATGATGAAGTCTTAAGATTTACCCGAAAAAATGTGAGTGGATTGGGAATCAATCCCATCAATCTGATGGATTTGAAACGCGTGAAAATAAAATGATTCACTATGGAGTGCATTTTATAAATGCCCTCACGATAGCCATAGGAACTAAAGATTTTACTGTCAAAATACACAAAAGATCACTTATTCCTTTATCTTAAAATAATAAATATCATCCTCTCCCTTACCTTTTACACGATTGGAAGAAAAGTAACCTTCCGTGCCATTTTTGTTAAGGATATAGCAAATATCGTCACCTCGACTGTTGATTGGTTGCGGCATCAATTCAGGTAGACCTAAAGTTCCGTTTTCATCAATGGTACATTTATAAATATCCAAACCTCCGACTCCTCGCGCTCTATCGGATGAAAAATACAGCACATTGTCACTGCTTATCGTTGGGAACATTTCCTTACGCGGCGAATTGATGAGATCGCCCAAATTTTCCGGTTCACCAAATTTATTGTCCCCTTCAATTTTAATCCTGAAAATATCAGTAGGTCCTTTGGCGCTTGGAATGTTGGATGTAAAATAAATATAATCACCATTTGGACTGATTGCCGGATGCGCATATGAATAATTTGGATCACAAAACGAGAGTGGTATAAAATTTCGATACCCTTTACCTTCAACATTTTCTCCACGTTCTATGCGGAGGTTTCTAGTCTTGTCATCATGCTTATAAACATCGCCTCGCTTTTCCTCGTTGGTGGTCACGTATATATACCTGCCATCCGAACTAAATGTGGCGGTGGAGCTATTAAATACAAACTCATCCGAAGATTTAAATTCCTTGGTATTTATTATTTCACCTCCTTCATCGATTTCTCCTTCGTATAAAGTGAATATCGTTTGGTCCTTTCGATTTTTATCGACCGAACCAAAAAAATTGGTCTTATACCGTGAATAAAATACTTTATTTCCTTGTTGATAGACAGCGCCATATTGACTCAATTCATCATTTATCTTAAGATTTTTGATTATATAAGTTTCATTTTGTGCATATGTCAGTGTTGAGACAAATACTAAGCCCGCAAATATTATTTTTTTCATATTTCTATTCTAAAGTTTTTCCAATATTTTGAATTTCATCCTGCACTATAACGACAGATTGCTCCCATTGTGTTTTGAGTATATAATAAAATAAACCTGCTATAGCAATTCCAAATGGCAAAGCAATCAATCCCAAGGTTAAATCGTTTTCCCAATTGAATTGTAATCCTGCAAATTCATCCACCAGTGCGACGACCACTCCTCCAATAAATGTGCCAACATAATATACGATTACGCCAAAGATGGCAAATAACCATTTGTTTTTGTTAAATTTTTCGGCGAGTTTATAAAAATACTTGCCTATAAAATATAAAAATACAAATGCTAACATTTATTTTTTTTAATCTATCCTTCTATATTTCTTGGTAATTTCAAAGACGTGTTCCAATATGGACTTGTCAATTTCAGTAAGTTCAATATCTTTTCGAGACATGACAACTTGAGCGACTTCAAACGCCTTAGGGGTAAGGTAGGTTGTAAAACCCCCATTACCTCCCCAACTGAAACTTGGCACAAAATTGCGAGGAAAGCCGCTTCCAAAAATATTGGCACTCACGCCTACAACAGTTCCCGTATTGAACATGGTGTTAATGCCGCATTTACTATGGTCACCCATCATAAGACCACAAAATTGAAGCCCTGTTCGGGAAAAACTTTCAGTATCGTAATTCCAAACCCTAACTTCGGCATAATTGTTTTTTAAATTGGAATTGTTGGTGTCGGCTCCCAGATTGCACCATTCTCCCAACACAGAGTTGCCCAAAAACCCATCATGCCCCTTATTAGAATATCCGAAAATTACCGAATTATTGATTTCTCCCCCTACTTTGCTGTATGGCCCAACGGTAGTCGGACCATAAATTTTGGCGCCAAGCTTTACCGATGAGTGTTCGCATAAAGCAAAAGGCCCACGAATAATGCTACCCTCCATAATTTCGGCATTTTGGCCAATATAAATCGAGCCAGTACTTGCATTGAGCGTCGCAAATTCAAGAGTCGCACCTTCCTCTATAAAAATATTCTGCCCAGAAATCACGTTGTTGCTAGATGGGATGGGTTGCGAGCTTCGTCCTTGTGTCAGCAGTTCAAAATCATCCTCGATAGCCTGTCCGTTTTTTGAGAAAATATCCCAAGTGTGTTCTATTTTAAGAAGGTCGTCGTCATATTCAATGGCCTCAAAGGTTGCGAAATCAATATCCTCCTGGGCATTTTTTGTGAAAAAAGCAATAACATCCTCATTTTTGAAAATAGCTTGGTTGTCTTGTAGGTTTTTAACCATTTGGACCAACTCCGAATTGGGTAAAAAAGAAGCATTGATCAGCACATTTTCATCCATTTCCACCATTGGATATTTGTCGGACAGATAATCTTCGGTTATTGTGGTAGTGGTAAAACCCAAATGCAGTTCCCATTTTTCACGAATGGTCAAAATGCCAATTCTAATTTCTGCCACAGGTCTTGTGAAGGTAAATGGTAGAAGATTGTTGCGCGACGGACCGTCGAATAGAATATAGTTCATTTTAAAGTTAGAAGTTATAGTTAGAAGTCAGAAGTTTATCTCTAACTTTTACCTTGTTGATGGAAAATCAAAAATAAACTAATTACAGAAAACAAAAAAGCCTTCAAAATAAATATGAAGGCTTCTCTTATGAATAGTGCTATACTTATTTTTTAAATTTAGCGTATTTGTTTTTGAATTTATCGATACGCCCTGCAGTATCCACCAATTTGGATTTACCAGTATAGTAAGGATGTGAGGTTCTGGAAATCTCCATTTTTACCACTGGATATTCCACACCATCAACTTCAATTGTTTCGTTGGTATCTGCTGTAGATTTTGTCAAGAATACGTCCTCGTTGGACATATCCTTAAATGCTACAAGTCTATAATTTTCTGGATGTATACCTTTTTTCATGGCTCAATATTTTTTGTCATATCCCCGCAAGAGAAAATCTTTTACTTTAAATCATTTCTTTTTTTGGAAGTGCAAATTTAGGTATTTTTTATAAATCCACAATACTTTTTGATTTTATTTTTCTTCTTTAAGATTGAATAATTCTGTGACATTAATTTAAATTGAAAATTTTAACGAATCCTCCCAAGAATCTTGCCTTCGCAGGAATTTGTTGTAACGTTTTGGTATCTTTGTTTACAAACTAACGTATAACTTTTTATAAACCAACTATTATGGAAACACAAAAACTCTCCCTAGCAAAATTTGCTACAAATTATGGCATCATTCTAGGGGTCATTTTTATTCTAATCAATGTGATTATGTATGTAACAGGAATGGCATTGGAAGGAAAACAATGGCCTCAATATTTGTATTACCTTATATATCCTGCCCTCATAATGTATAGCATCAGTCAATACAAACAAAAAAATGCCAATTTTCTTTCATTGGGTGAAGCCATTAAAATTGGAGTACTTGCTGGGGTTGTCAGTGCGATTATCTACATTGTATACTCGTTGATATTCCTTTATTTTATAGATCCTGGGTTTATGGATCAATTAATGGAAGTTGCAAAAAATAAAATGTTTGAGAAGAATCCTGATATGACCGAAGAAATGGCTGAGCAAAGTATGAAATTCTTCAAAATATTCACCAATCCTTTTATTTCAAGCGCCTTTTGGATTTTCATGAGCGCACTATTTGGACTCATTTATGGTCTGATTGGTGGTGCCATCATGAAAAAAGAAAACACGCACGCTTAAATAATTTCAGTATTTTTGAATTATCAAATTTGAAATCATTTAAATGAACATATCAGTAGTAATACCTCTGCTTAACGAAAAGGAATCGCTGCACGAATTATACGATTGGATTGCAAAGGTTATGCAATCCAATCGTTTTTCGTATGAAATCATTTTTATCGATGATGGCAGTAAGGACGGTTCTTGGGAAACGATTGAATCTATTTCAGAAAAGGACATCAATGTCAAAGGCATCCGATTTTTAAGGAACTTTGGAAAATCGCAGGCGCTGCACGCAGGTTTTGAAAAAGCACAAGGCGACGTGGTCATTACGATGGATGCGGATTTGCAGGACAATCCAGAGGAAATTCCAGTGCTGTACAAAATGATTGTCAATGATAAATTCGACTTGGTCTCTGGCTGGAAAAAGAAACGGTACGATTCAATTTTGTCAAAGAACATGCCTTCGAAACTCTTCAATTATGCAGCGCGAAAAACTTCTGGTGTCCGACTGCATGATTTTAACTGTGGACTGAAAGCGTATCACAGAAATGTCGTTAAAAACATCGATGTGCATGGTGAAATGCACCGATATATTCCGGTATTGTCAAAAAATGCTGGTTTCAACAATATTGGTGAGAAAGTGGTTTTGCACCAACCAAGAAAATATGGTAAAACCAAATTTGGCATGAATCGATTTGTTCATGGTTTTTTGGATTTGGTGACCATTTGGTTTATTTCCCGTTTTGGAAGACGTCCAATGCATTTGTTTGGAGCTTTGGGTGTGATTATGTTTTTCATCGGTTTTGCCTTTACTCTTTATGTAGGAATTGACAAACTATTCTTCAACACCGCCGGACGATTGATTACCGAAAGACCTCAATTTTATATTGCACTCTCTACTATGATAATTGGAACACAGTTTTTCATCGCAGGATTTTTGGGGGAAATCATCCTTCGCACTAAAGACGGCAAAAAACGTTATTTGGTTAAGGATGAATTGAATTTCTAATTAAAACCTTCAAATTAACTCAGTAATTTAAGTTAAATTTTATCAAATCCCTTACTTTTGTACTATTAAAATCCGTTAATCATGATTTACATCGAACCTAAAATTTTGGAACGCATCAACACTTGGTTGACGCCCGCTTTTGATAAAGAAACCCAAGAGTTCATAAAAGATAGCATTGCACACCATCCGAAGGAAATTCAAGAAAGTTTTTATCAGGATTTGGATTTTGGAACTGGTGGCATGCGTGGCCTTATGGGAGTTGGCACCAATAGAATCAATAAATATACCTTGGGCAAAAACACACAAGGCTTGAGCAACTATATACACCAATCCTTTCCAAATGAAACGCTTAAAGTTGCAATAGCATTCGATTGTAGAAAAAATAGTAACTCGTTGGCAAAAGTGGTGGCGGACGTGTTTTCTGCCAATGGCATTACGGTTTATTTATTCGAAGATTTGCGTCCT
>JBDSFP010000088.1:0-19002 GCA_039919415.1 Aquaticitalea sp.
ATCGTTATCTCCAAAATTGCGCATTTGGGGAATAACCGCGACGATAGGAAATCTGGATGAAGCCGAGAAGGTGTTGATTCCCTACGAAAACAATAAGACCAAACGCATCATTGCCAAAGAAAAAAAGAACATCGAAATTTTGACTGTCTTGCCCGACGAAATCGAAGTCTTGCCTTGGGCTGGACATATGGGTGTGAAAATGGTGGCAAAAATCATTCCGATTATTTACGAAAATAATACGACTTTGATATTTACGAACACCAGAAACCAATCCGAAATTTGGTATCAGCAAATTCTAAAAATAGAGCCCGATTTGGCTGGTCAGATTGCCATTCATCACGGATCTATCGATGCTGAATTGCGCAACTGGATTGAAGATGCAATTTCCGATGGTCTTTTAAAGGCGGTAGTTTGTACCTCATCCTTGGATTTGGGGGTGGATTTCAAACCTGTGGATTGTGTCATTCAAATCGGGTCGCCCAAAGGCATAGCCAGATTCATGCAACGTGCTGGACGAAGCGGCCATTCGCCGCATGAGACGTCCAAAATATACTTTGTTCCGACACATTCGTTGGAATTGATTGAAGCTTCCGCACTAAAACAAGCAGTGAAGGACAATCGCATCGAAGCGCGTGAACCGATGGTTTTGACCTTTGATGTGTTGATTCAATATTTGGTCACTTTGGCGGTGGGCGAAGGGTTTCGTTCCAGAGAACTTTTTGAAGCCATTCAAAAAGTCCATGCCTTTCATTATATGACCGAAGACGATTGGCATTGGGCCATTCAATTCATTACTGAAGGAGGTAACACGCTGAAATCATACGACGAATACCACAAAGTTGTTTTGGATGATGATGGATTATATAAAGTAAAGAGCAAGCGTATCGCGATGTACCACCGCATGAATATAGGTGCGATTGTAAGTGATGCGATGCTGAAAGTAAAGTTCTTTTCAGGAGGATATATTGGTATGGTCGAGGAATATTTCATTTCGAAACTAAAACCAAACGACCATTTCATATTGGCTGGTCGCGTGCTGGAAATCGTCACGATAAAAGACATGACCGTTTTGGTTAAACGCAGCAAACGGAAATCTGCCATTACGCCGAGCTGGTTAGGTGGACGCTTGCCTTTGTCATCTTATTTGAGCCAATATTTGCGCATAAAATTATCCGAATCCCTTCATCCGAAAACGACTGAAAAAGAACTGAAGTTTTTGCATCCGTTGATTTCCCAACAGGAAAAACATTCGCACATCCCACAGTTGGATGAATTTCTCATTGAACTGATTGAAACCAGGGATGGCCATCATGTGTTTATGTATCCTTTTGAAGGTCGCTTAATTCATGAAGTCATGGCAGCTCTCATTGCCTTTCGTTTGAGTTTGATTAAACCTTTGACCTTCACTATCGCAATGAACGATTACGGATTTGAACTGTTGAGCGACCAAGCCATTCCTTTGACTGAGGAGACGGTTCAACAAATTCTTTCGAAAGAAAATTTGATGGAAGATGTCATTGGGAGTATCAACGCTTCAGAAATGGCTTCACGGAAGTTTCGGGATATTGCAGTTATTTCGGGATTGGTGGTGCAAAGTCAGCCTGGAAATCGTAAAAACAATAAAAGCCTACAGTCCTCATCTGGATTGATTTTTAGGGTTTTGGAAGACTACGAACCGCAGAATCTTTTGCTGCGACAAGCCTACACCGAAGTCTTCAATCAGCAATTGGAAGAAGTTCGATTAAAAGAAGCCTTTGAGCGCATCTCCAACTCCACAGTTATCCTTAAATTTGCCAAATCATTCACACCTTTAAGTTTCCCCATCAAAGTGGACAGTTTGCGACAATCTTTGACCAGCGAAGATTTAGACCAACGTATCAAACGCATTCGGGACGAGGTATTGAAGCAGACGCAAATATGAATTTAGTTACCAAGGAAATTTCCATTCACGAAGAGATTTTAACATTGACCAACCAACGTGCAATAGTTTGGAAACGTGAGCAAACTTTGGTGGTATCTGATTTGCACATTGGAAAAACCGCACATTTTCGCAAAGCTGGAATCGCAATCCCTTCCACAATTCTTTACAACGATTTGCAAAGATTGAAATTTTTGATCGCCTATTTTCAGATTCAAACAATTTTGATTGTCGGTGATCTTTTCCATGCTGGAAAAAACAAGGATATTGACGTATTTCATCAATGGATGCTACAATTCGATACAGTCAAATTTGAACTCATCAAAGGTAATCACGACCGATTATCACAGGCTTTTTATGCTTCCTTGAATATTACAATTTACCAAAAATACAAAGACATTGCTCCTTTTAGATTTGTTCATGATGCCACCCAATGCAATTCAGATCATTTTTGCATTTCTGGTCACACCCATCCGGGAGCAATTCTCAAGGGTCGTGGCAAACAATTCCTCAAATTGCCTTGTTTTGAAGTTGGCGAAAACATCTTGGTTTTACCAGCTTTCAGTGAATTCACGGGTTTGAATACCAAAAAGTCTTCAGAAACTTCCATTTGCTTCGCATTTACTGAATCTTCATTATTTAAGTTATAATAATTTTCAAATAGACACATTGTGTATTTGATTTTAAACTATTTTTAAAGTCTAAAATCAAATCGTATGAAAAATTTATTTAGAGCATTGTTGGCAGGCTGGGGAGCCAAGAAAATCGGCGGTGGAGGTTGTGGATGTATAGGAACGATTGTCGTTTTTTTAATTCTTTATTGGTTGTTGGGATATGTCTTTAAAGTGTTTTAAAAAATAATTCTTAAAGAAGGCCTAATCAACTTTAGTACAGACCAATACAATTTTTTCTTGCAGCATATTGGTTGTAAATAAGAGGTATATATTTCCTCCATCCTTAATCTTCCATCTGTTGCGAATCGTTTGTACTGATTCTGGGAAGTTTCGAGTGGTGATATTTGCCTTTTTGATATTTGCTTCTTTAATTTGCTTTTTATTATATGGGAAGAAGGATTCTATTCTAAAACATCTTCCTGGAAAGTCGATAATTGTTTCGCTAGTATATAAATGCGAATGTTTGTGAAGTTTGAAGAGTTTCAATTTTGTTGCAATTGAGTTGAATGCTCCTGCCTTTAAGAGTGCAGCATTAGGTTCAAAAAGATATTTCAATGGCAAGGAATGATTGGCTTCAGAAGTCGATTCATCTGCACTCGAAAACTCAAAATATTCATTGTCTTTTGCTTTAATATTGACCGTATTCAGTATTGGATTTGCATCAAAATTATTTTCAAGTATCCAGAGAACTTCCTTCACTTCATTATTGACGGCCACAACGTGAATGGACTTAACGTGTTTTAATTCACTCATTCCAACCGAGATATCCAAAAGAGGAGAGGTTTTAATCATGATGTTGTTGGAATGCGCGAAAAGTGTATCTAATTCCTTTGGTACATTTGGCAAACAATACTTTAAGAAGAAAACTTTTCCTTTACTGTCATGCCGTCGTGAAGGATCTACATAAATCCAGTCAAAGGTTATGCCCGAATTTTGCAAATATGAAAGTCCGTTGGAAGCAATTGTTTCAATTGATTGAATGTTAAGTTGCTTGAAATTGTGTGCTGCTATTTGTGACAATTCCAAATTGATTTCGCAATGTGTAATCGATTTGAAATGTTTCGAAAATGCCCAACAATCGACACCAAATCCACCGGTTAAATCGATGATGGAATTCCCTTTTATCAATGACGCTTTATATTTGGCTGTAATTTCCGAAGAAGTTTGCTCAATATTTAGTTTATTGGGATAATAGATGTTTTCTTGCTTGAACCAAGTGGGAAGCTTTTTTTGACACCTTCTTTTTGATTCAATCTGTTCCACAAGGTTTTTGATTTCAAGACCTGCAATTGGATTTCCTTTTAAAATCAATTCGGTGACATCAGAATTCAAATGCTCATTTATAAATTCTTGACTTTCACTATTTAAAAGAAGCAGATTCAAATGGAAACTAAAGGTTTTTTGTAAGATGCTTCACGATTTTATATTCCGAAAGAAATTCCTTTGAAATCACCTTGATTGTCGTGTAAACAGGAACGGCCAAAATCATACCTCCGATATTGAAAAGCAATCCACCAACGACAATTGCGATAAAAATCTCCAGTGGATGTGATCGGACACTTCTTCCAAAGATAACCGGTTGATTGATTAAATTATCAATTAATTGCACAATGGCGACACCTGCCATGACTTTGAGAAGCAATGGCAGCAATTCTGTTGAAAAATTAGCACCTAAATTATTACTGACAACTATAAGCAACATCAAAACGCCACCAATAAGTGGCCCCAAATAGGGTACAATATTCAAAAACGCACAGATAATGGCTATCGCCATTGGGTTCTCTACCTTCACATACAGCATCAATCCAAAATATAAAACTGCAACAATAAGGGTCTGAATCAACAATCCCAGGAAATATCGCGACAATAATTCCTTTATCTTCATCATGACTACTAAGGAACGCCTTTCATTGCCTTTATCAGCGAAGGAAGTGACGGCATTGGTAATCAAATGTTCGTCCTTGAGCAAAAAGAAAGAAATAAACAAGACCGAAAATAGACCGATGACGACATCTCCAATATTCTGAAAAAAGACTTCCACAAACTTGGAAATAAACTCAGAATTGAAATTCTTCACAAAATCAGTTCGCTTGACGGCTTCCACAATGTTTATTTTATCGACCCCCAAGTATTCACTCGCTTGAATATTCAATTCGTTGAGATCTTTTTTTACCACATTGAAATCAATTTCTGAAATGTTCTTGCTTTGCGCCAATACAATAGGTAAAAATATCCGCAACATAAAGAATAAAAACAGACCCACAACGACTAAAGTTGCAGTAGACGCCAAGGTATTTCCAAATTTCAATCGATTCTTAAAAAATGACACCAAAGGTCTGCATATCAAAGAAATGACGAATGCAATAAAAACAAAAAGCAATAAGGATTGTATCTTGTAGAGTATATAAATCAGCAATACAACACCAGCAACTACAGCGAGTGTCTTTAAATTTCCTTTGGCAATGGTCTTTGAATTCATTTCGTAAATATAAGTGAATTTACGATTGCAAAAAATGCAATCATTAACTTATATCATCAAAAACATAACTGTTAAATGAAACTTGAATTAAACATCAATGCTCGAACACATATTTTACAATATTGGCGCCCATTTTTAAGGCTGCTTCATGGAGTTCGATAGGATCGTTGTAAACCGCGGAATCCTCCCAACCATTGCCCAAATCACTTTCATAGGTAAAAAGCAAGACCAACCGACCTTCATAAAAAATGCCGAATGCCTGTGGACGCTTGCCATCATGCACGTGGATTTTTGGCAAGCCTTCAGGGAACTTGTAAAAATTGTTGAATATCTCGTGTGTTTTTGGGAGTTCGACGAGTTCCTGGTCGGGAAATACTTTTTTAAGCTCTTTGGTAATGTAAGGTTGCAGACCGTAGTTGTCATCAATATGGATAAAGCCGCCGGAAATGAGATAATTCCTTAGATTTTCAGCATCCTCCTCACTGAAAAAAACGTTCCCATGCCCAGTCATATGTAGCATTGGGTACTGAAAAATATCTACGCTACCAGTTTCAACAACTTCCGGTTTGGGATTGATTTTTGTGTTGATATTAGAATTACAAAACGCTATCAAATTGGGCAAAGAAGTAGGATTGCCATACCAGTCCCCACCACCTTTGTATTTTAAAATGGCAATCTCTTGTGCTGTACACAAGGATGTTAAACAAACACTAAAAAACAGACTTAATGTAAGAATACTTAATTTCATCGTACTAATTATCGTTGGCCTGCCACTCAGCAGCCTTGTCAAAAATAAAAATAATCGCTATGAAACTGCTATTTATCTCGTTAATTGTTTTGTTGACTTGCACCGAAACTCCAAAAAAAGAAACTTTCAAATCCGTAGTCGTCTTGGAACTGTTCACATCTCAAGGCTGTTCAAGTTGCCCTCCAGCGGATGCTTTGTTACAAGAAGTGAAGCAAAAATATGATGGTGCCGAAGTCATTGCATTATCCTATCATGTGGATTATTGGAATTATATCGGTTGGAAAGACCCTTTCAGTAAGGCTGAATATAGCGATCTGCAACGAGAATATGGGCAAAAATTCCGCAACAGTAGCATCTACACACCTCAAGTGGTGGTCAATGGCAAAGAACATTTTGTCGGTTCCAATGAAAGTACATTGAAGTCGAAAATTAAATCCTATTCGGAAAAAAATGCCGAAAATGCAATCACTATTACCAATGTCAACAGAAAAGATAAAACAATTTCCTTTGATTATAAGGTGGATGGAACCATTGATAAAAAACACCTGCGAATGGCTTTGGTCATTGATGAACGAACAACCTCCGTTTCAAGAGGAGAAAATAAAAATAGATCCTTGAAAAATTCAAATATCGTTGTTCAACAATCTGAAATTACTCTGAATGCCACAACTGGGAAAGGAAGTATTGCGATTCCAGAACTAGTAAATTCCTCAGATAAATTGTCTTTGATTAGTTTAGTTGAAACATCTGATTTGGATGTTGTTGGCGGAACTCAAGTAAAGTTATAATTCATTAATGAACGCCACGCTTTGACAAGCAACAACTGCGGCCGTCTCGGTTCGCAAACGTGAAGTTCCCAAAGTAACGGGAATAAACTTTGCCCTGATTGCCAACTCAATTTCCTTACTGCTGAAATCACCTTCGGGCCCGATAAGAATTATGACATCTTTACCTGATTCCAATTCATGTTTCAGGGATTTCCTGTCAGTTTCCTCACAATGTGCAATGAATTTTTGTCCACTAAATTCTCCAGAAATAAAATCATTGAACGCAACGGCATCATTCAGTTTTGGCAAATGGTAATGCAAGGATTGCTTCATGGCCGATTGCACTATTTTTTCAAATCTATCCAATTTAATGACTCTGCGTTCGCTATGATCGCAAATAACAGGGGTAATGGTATCAACTCCGATTTCGGTTGCCTTTTCCAAAAACCATTCGTAACGATCGTTCATTTTGGTAGGCGCAACGGCTAAATGAAGCTTATAGGACTTCGGTTCCTGAAATGTTTTTGAAGTAATGTTGGCGACGCAATTCTTAATATCTGCTAAGGTGATTTCCGCATTAAAAAGCCACCCTTTCCCATTGGTAATCTGCATTTCATCGCCCACCGATTTCCGCAATACCTTCACAATGTGCTTGACTTCCTCCTGAGAAAATTTCACTTGCTTGGTGTGTTGGTCAATATCTGGATTGTAGAATAATTGCATTTTACTTTTTTTCGGGTATTTTCAGCACCGTGTTAGCTTACAGCATTTTCGTGTTGACTGCAAGTCAAATTTAACATGAAAATCAGTTCTTGGAACGGAAAAAAATTAAATTTTTAAGAATTGATTGTTTACTGTCCCGATTAATAAAAAAAATGAGAATTGTCAGAACAATACAAATGAATACTAAGACTGAACACTATATTTTCAATCTCGAACTGGCCACTACCTCGTTCCCAGCAAAATCACCTTCCAAGAACTTCAAATACCCGACAATCGCAATCATCGCTGCATTGTCAGTTGTATATTCAAATTTCGGAACGTAGGTCGTCCAACCAAATTTTGCTTCGCCATCCTTCAAAGCCTGCCGTATTCCCGAATTTGCCGAAACACCTCCACCTATCGCAATATGCTTGATGCCAGTTTGTTTGGAAGCTAATTTCAGCTTATCTATCAATATTTCAATAATCGTGTGTTGAATGGAGGCACAGATATCATTCAAATTTTCTTCAATAAATTTCGGATTTGCCAGCGTTTCCTTTTGGATAAAATATAAAATAGCGGTCTTCAATCCAGAAAAACTAAAATTCAAACCGTCCACTTTTGGTTTGGTAAATTGGAAGGCTTTTGGATTGCCGAGTTTTGCACGCTTATCAATTTCAGGTCCTGCAGGATAACCCAAACCAAGGATTTTTCCACTTTTGTCAAATGCTTCTCCAACGGCATCGTCAATGGTTTCGCCGATGACTTCCATATCAAAATAAGCATTTACTTTCACAATCTGTGTATGGCCACCAGAAATGGTCATGGCCAAAAACGGAAACGGCGGTTTTTTAAAGCCTTCCTCATCAATAAAGTGAGCCAAAATATGTGCCTGCATGTGGTTGACATCGATTAATGGAATACCCAAACCATATGCCAAGGATTTTGCAAAAGAGGTCCCAACCAATAAAGAACCCATCAATCCAGGACCTCGAGTAAAGGCAATGGCACTTAACTGTGATTTGTCAATATTGGCAAGTTTCAACGCTTCATGGACGACTGGAACAATATTTTGCTGATGCGCCCGAGACGCCAATTCAGGCACCACACCACCATAAGATTCGTGTATGGATTGACCTGCCACAATAGTACTCAATATTTTTCCGTTTAGAAGGACAGAGGCAGCGGTATCATCGCAGGATGACTCAATCCCAAGAATATAAATATTTTGTGAAACCATTCGATAGTTTAAGGAACAATAATTGTTAAATTTGGTCACAAAGTTATAACTTTAATACGTATCAAAAAATTCCTCAAAATACTATCGAAAATCGTGGCAATCTTTCTGCTGCTTTTCATTATTTTGGTGCTGTTGCTCTCACTATCCTCCGTTCAGACCTATCTTGGAAAAAAGGTCACCAGCCGCATCAATAAGGATTTTGGAACCCATATCAACATTGAAAAAGTAGGATTGAAATTTAACGGTGATGTTGAAATCAAAAGTGTTTATATTGAGGATTATAGGAAAGACACGCTGATCAACATCAATGACCTAAAGACTTCCATCTTAAGTTTCCGAAACATTTACAATGGCAAGTTGGTGTTTGGAGACATTGCCATCGACGGACTGACCTTCAATATTAAAATTTACAAGGGCGAGCCCAAATCAAATTTAGATGTGTTCATTGCAAAGTTTGAGCAAGACAATCCCCAAAAGGAAGTCAAAACTTTTCTCTTTTCTTCTAGTGATGTGTCCATTTATGGTGGCACATTTCGGATGATCAATGAAAACAAGGAAACGCCAAAACTCATTGAATTCGACAAACTGTATCTCAATGCCACCAACTTCGTGATCCACGATAATGACATCAGCGCGCGGGTGAATACATTTGCCTTTATTGACAGTCGTGGTTTGGTGGTCAAGAATATGGTCACAGATTTTGAATATACTTCAGACCACATAAGCTTTGCCGATTTAAGAATCAACACGCCACAATCCACATTAAAAGGGAATGTGAAGTTCCTTTTTTCAAAAGAGGATTTAAGCGATTTTACCAACAAGGTGAAAGTGGAAGCCAATTTTAAGGATTCTGAAGTGTTGTTGGATGAGTTGAACACGTTTTATAACGAGTTTGGAACTTCGCAACGTGCAAAACTGAATGTCAATCTTTCAGGAACATTGAACGATTTACAAGCCAACAATCTTAAATTAAACACGAGTTCGCACACACGGATTTATGGCGATATCAATTTCAAAAATCTTTTCAATATAGAAGAAAATACGTTTGCGATGGATGGTCGCTTTGACGATCTGTCTTCAAATTATTTTGATTTGAGAGGCTTGCTTCCCAACATTTTGGGCCAGTCCATTCCAAGTGTGTTTGCGAAAGTGGGGAATTTTTCCGTTAAAGGAACTACAAAAATTACCTCCAATTATATCGATTCAAATCTTAATATACTCACAGAAATTGGCCGTATCAATACCAATATGTTTCTGTCGGATATCGAAAATATAGATAATGCCAGTTACAAAGGAAAGGTCGTTTTTGACCAGTTTGATCTTGGTCAACTCCTTAATGATCCCAATGTTAGACAAGCGTCTTTTGATTTGGATGTGGATGGGAAAGGTTTCACGATAGACAATCTTAAAACAGATGTGAGTGGAAAGGTTTTTTCTCTAAATTATAACGATTATACCTATTTGGATATCACTGTAGCAGGTCAAATTGGAAATCATGTGTTCAACGGTAATTTGGTTTCCAATGATGAGAACTTCAAGTTTAAGTTTAATGGTTTGGCCGATGTTTCAAATAAAAACATCAAGACCTTGGATTTTGTCGCCGATGTGGAATACGCCAATCTGAAGGCTCTCAATTTCATTAAGAAGGACAGTGTTTCAGTATTTAGGGGCAAGATTGAAATGTCCATGAAAGGAACAGGAATCAATGATGCCTACGGCACTTTAAATTTCAAGAACACAACCTATATCAATGAGAATGAGGAGTATTTTTTTGAGGACTTTGAAATCTCTTCAACCTTTGAAAATGACATACACACGATTGCCATTAATTCGCCAGACATCATTGAAGGAAAAGTCAGCGGCAAGTTTAAATTTGAAGACATTGGTAAATTGGTCGAGAATTCCGTGGAGAGCATCTATACCAATTATACGCCATTTGCCATTGCAGACAATCAATATCTGGATTTTAACTTTACCATTTATAATAAAATCATCGAAGTTTTTGTCAATGAACTGGAGTTGGGACCAAATACCACCATCAAGGGACATATAGAAAGCGATGAACAAAACTTTAAACTCGCCTTTAAATCGCCTCAGATAAAATTGAAGGACTATTTTGCGAATAACATTCACCTCAATATCGATAATTCCAATCCTGTGTACAACACCTATGTCGAAATCGATTCGCTCAACACCAATTATTATAATGTTTCGAAATTCAATTTGATCAACGTCACCATACGCGACACCTTATTTATCAAAACAGAATTCAATGGCGGCAAACTCAACAAGGATAATTTCAATTTGAGTTTGTTCTATACCATTGACAAGGACAACCAATCGGTGGTTGGGTTTAAAAAATCGGATGTGACTTTTAAGGAAACCAATTGGAACATCAATGAAAAAAGGGATCGGGAAAATAAAATAACCTTCGATAGGGAATTTAAACATTTTGATATTTCGGATATTGTCATGAGCCACCTCGATGAAGAGATTGAGTTGGCGGGAGAAATTCGTGATTCCACTTATAAAGACCTTAAGCTCAATTTCAAGGATGTGGATTTAAACAAGATCACACCACGACTGGACAGCATTCAGTTTGCCGGAAACGTCAATGGAAAACTGGAAGTGCTCCAGAAAAATGGTGTATATCTTCCAAATTCCAATGTTACCATAGATCGCTTTAAATTCAATCAGTATGAGCTGGGGAATTTAAAGGCAGATATTGTCGGCAACGAATCCCTGACCAACTATAAAGTCGATTTGTCGTTGCAGAATGACAACTTAAAATCACTTAAGGCCAATGGACAGATTGATGTGAGTGCGTCCAATTCCAATATTGATGTTAATATCAATTTTGACGACTTCCAATTGGCGTTTCTCAATGTCTTTGGTGCGGATGTCATTACCAACATCAGAGGTCTTACATCAGGAAATGCAAAAGTGACAGGAAATCTCAAGAAGCCCGATATCACTGGCGATTTGGTTTTGAACAATGCCGGTTTGACCATTCCTTATTTGAATGTTGACTATTCTTTCGATTTTGATTCGGAAGTCCATTTGGAAGAACAAAAGTTTGTGTTTCAGGATGTGATCATGACCGATTCGCAATTCTTTTCCCGAGCCACCTTGAATGGTTACATGAGCCATAACAATTTTTCCGATTGGCGACTTGGTTTGGATATCGATACCAAGCGTTTATTGGTGCTCAACACGCAAGACAATGAAGATGCCATTTATTACGGAACCGCTTTTGTAACAGGCCGAGCCAGCATTTACGGCCCTACAGAACAGTTGGTTATCAAAGTGGATGGCAGTACAGCGCAAGGCACAGTGTTCAAGATTCCATTGAACGACACCCAAAGTTTTGGTGACAATTCCTATATCCATTTTTTAAGTCCAGAGGAAAAGGCCGCACGACTGAGAGGCGAAGCTGTGGCCGAAACGGATGTCAAGGGTCTGGAACTGGATTTTGATTTGGATGTCAACCAAAATGCAGATATTGAGATAGTCATCGACCGAAATTCCGGCAGTACCATTCAGGGAAGTGGAGAGGGCAACTTGTTGATTGAGATCAATACCAATGGAAAGTTCAATATGTATGGCGATTTTATCATCTATAAAGGCACCTATAATTTTGCCTATGGTGGTTTGGTTCAGAAGAAACTGGAAGTGGAGAAAGGTGGCAATCTTCAATGGAATGGCGATCCGTTAAAGGCACAGATGAATCTTCGTGCCATTTACAAAACCAACGCAAACCCTTCGGTGTTGCTCGATAATCCCATCAATCGAAGCATTCCCGTCAATGTGGAACTGAATCTCACGGGGCAATTGGAACAACCGGATTTGGATTTTACTTTTGGCTTTCCCAATGTCAGTTCCACCATAAAGTCCGAGTTGGATTACCGATTGGAAACCAAGGAAAGTCGTGATTATCAAGGGGTTTTTCTACTCGCTACCGGGTCCTTTGCCAGTCAATTGAGCTTGGGACAACAGGCGTATGGTACAGTTCAGGATCGGGTCAATAATCTGTTCAACAGTCTTTTCTCAAGTGAAAATGATAAAGTACAGGTTGGCGTCAATTTTGAATCTGGGGAAGACACTCCGGAATATAAGACCGATGACCGACTAGGTTTGACCTTAAGTACCAAGATCAGTGACAGGGTTTTGTTCAATGGAAAAGTGGGTGTGCCCATCGGTGGCGTCAACCAAACCGTCATTGCTGGCGATGCCGAAATTGAATTATTATTGAATCAAGACGGAACACTTTCCGCCAAATTCTTCAATAGGGAAAACAACATTCGAAATTTCGGAGAGGAAATCGGTTATACCCAAGGCGTGGGGCTTTCTTATAATGTCGAGTTTGACACTTTTAAGGAATTGCTTCAGATTATTTTTTCTGGGAAAAACAAAAAGGATAGGGAAGCACAGCAAAAGTTGGAGGACGAAGCTAACAAGGAAGAGGAATCGATGTCTCCCGAGTACATCAAGTTCAAGTCAAAGGCTAAGGAAATGGAGAATAATTAGTGGGTAATGAAAAATAAGTCGTCGGGTATAATAAAAACAAAAGTGTGCCTATCTTGCCAAATTGGGTTGATTGACGTAATTTTATTGTGGGTATAAACAAGTTGGTGGCAAGCCATTAAAAATCAAGAGTATGAAAAACAAATTATGGATATTTGGAGTCTTGTCTCTATTGTTATTAAGTTGTGAAACAAAACCAACATATTTAAAAGCTCCAATTTCAGATCTTGGACACATTGACCTTGTTCTGGATTCAATCGACTACTATGCTATAATCAACGACACCTTCTTGACTGGAGACTTTGGATTTTACCAACAGGATACTGTCTTTTATGGGGGTAAACCGAGCTATGATATGTACTTGGCTGGACAGGAAAATTTCTTTCACATAAGCTTAGCTAAGGGTTATTGGCAAGACAAGGCGGGCAGTGGAGTAATCGTCTTTCAAACCAGAAAACCTGACATGAAAGATTCCCTATTAACCACTTGGAAACAATATTACACTGACTCACTTACCAGTCACGTTTTCTATGGAGATGGCTTTGACCTTGGAGAAGTTATGACTTTTAGACCCAAAGGGCAAGGTTCCGACAAGCAGGCTGTATTTTTCTCAAACTTGACATCATATTCTAAACAGACTCTAAAGAATTGGGGAATGAATGATTCGTCAATTGCTAAAGGAATTTCTATGCAAGAATTTATGAAAGACTGGGACACAACGATACCGAAGAAACTCTTCAAAAAAATAATACAACTCAATGTGCAAATTACACAAAATGAATTTAAAGATTTAGAATCGGCTCTCAAAACTGTGGGTTATACTCAAACTAGTTACATTTTCATTCACGAATCAAACCCTAAAGTAATTTATGAAATAGTGAAAGAAAGCAAATCCCCAAAATTCAAGAGGATAGAGATAGAATTATCCCGACCGATAAGTGAAAGGAATTTTACAATTGCTAATTCTTATAATGTAATGGTCAAGGGGACAAAAATGATCTGGACAGCAAAATAGAAATAGACTTGATCAATTGGCCAGCCGCCAACAAAGTGTATAAATCATGGCTGGGTCTGAGCTCATCTGGAAAATTACTAAGGAAATTTCACGAAGGTTTATATTTGGAAGGGTTCGGGCAATCACACGCAACGGTCCATACACATAAACGTTAGCTGCTATACCCGAAAATCCACCCAGCAATTTAATTTAGATATTATTTGATATATCAAACATTATTAATACCTTTGCTTGATATGTCAAATAAAATGAATTTCAATACTCCTACAAGTACAGTTCTTTACTCTATTGAGGAAACGATAAAAGCTTACCGAAAATTGAGCCAACATAATATTTCTAATGTAGTTCCCAACATTACCGTAGACCAAGCTTTAATACTAATTATTATTGAACGAGAAGATAAAACTCAATCTGAAATTGCAGATTTAGTTTTTAAGGATTACGCATCAATGACCAGAATTGTACAATTGATGATAAACAAGAACTATCTATTAAAAAATATTGATGATACTGACAAACGAAGAACAAACATAAAAATCACGAAATATGGTAAGGAAATCATAGAAAAATTAGACCCGATTATAAAAAAAAATAGAGAAATGGCATTAAAAACTTTATCAGATAAAGAGTTAGAACAACTATTCAAAATCCTCAATAAAATTACTCAAAACTGTAAAATTATACAGCAATGAAAAACCCATTACATCCAATAGACTAAAAATAGACCAACAAACTCGCAGATGTATAGTTTGGTTAGTACCTGCAAAATTAAGTAATAAACTTCTCAACTAATGATGGCTAATATTATGAATTACTACACCCTAAAAACAACCTATATGAAAAAATTGATTATCCTGCTTCTTTTTCCATTTAGTCTTTTAGCACAAAACCATATATTCACCAAACTGAATACTTATATGGATAAACAGTCTGAAATTAACAAATTTGGAGGTACTGTTTTGGTCATGAAAAATGATTCCGTTATTTTACGAAAAGCCTACGGCACAGCCAACATGGAGTGGGACATTAATAATACCCCAGACACTAAATTTGTGTTGGCTTCTATTACAAAATATTTCACCGCACTGGGTATTACCCAACTTATAGAAAGAAAACAATTGTCTACAGATAGCAAATTGAGTGAATTCTTTCCTGATTACCCAAAGGGCGATAAAGTTACCATACAGATGTTGCTCACCCACACCGCCGGATTACCACTCGACTTTGATGAAGTATATATGGATGCTACCAACATTAGCAGAGATTCAGCAGTGGCAATACTGGAACAAAAACCATATCTTTTTGAGCCAGGCAACAAGTGTAAGTACAGCAATATTGGTTATTTTTTGCTATCACAAATCATTGAAAAAGTTTCGGGGGTAACTTATGAAGCATATTTAAAACAAAACATTTTTGAAAAAGCAGGAATGGAAAATACTGGCGTTTCAAATAATGATTCTATAATCTCAAAAAAGGCAAACGTTTATTATCGTAACGGAACAAGCTACGCCTTGAATCCTTACATAAATTGGAATTTGAACATCGGCCTTGACGGAATTTATTCCACCATAGATGATTTATATAATCTCGATAGAGCGATGTATGGCACTACAATACTTTCAGAAATATCGAAGAAAATGATGCATACACAATACAACAAGTCATATCTCAATGACGGTTTTCTTGATTCTTATGGCTATGGTATTTTTATAGACCCTTATTATAATCACGGACATCACCTTCTAACGCACAGTGGAGGATTTATCGGCACAATGACCACCTTTGACAGATATCCTGATGATAATATTTTCATAGCAGTTTTATCTAACAATGAATCAGAGTCTCACAATATAAGTTATGGCTTATCAGGAATTCTCTTTGATAAAGATGTAGAAATACCATATGACCATATCCCAAAAGATATAGTGACAACAGAACTTGAAAAATATGCAGGCAAATACGGTACTATAGAAATCCTGTTTTCAAATGGAAAGCTCTTTTTGAATAATCTGGACACAGAACTTGTGGCAGAAAGCGATTTCAAATTTTTTAGAAAGGACAATAATGACAAAACTTTTAAATTTTTGACCAATAAAAAAAATAAAATAACTTCAATTGAGTTAAGAAAGGGAGGAGTAAAAGAAATTATCACAAAACAGTAACAAAAATAATAAGTACGGCAGCTAACACCGTGTCCTATGAAAAGCAATGACCTCGTTCTCCAAAGTTGATATTTTATTTTTAACTATCTCATAATGATGAATGTGTGGTGTTGGAATGTAGATAATTCCGATCTGTTGCGCTTTTTAGCGTGCGAGGTTTATCAATATTTCAACGGCCTTTATTACTTTTAGCAAAGTCTAAACTTAAAATATACTAAACGTTATATGCTATTTTAAAGAAATGGAAATCGTTTTAAGAAAAGGGAAAAACAGAAACATATTAACCTGTAAGAGGGAGGACGGAAGTTCGACATCTATAAATCTTGGACCGAATATTCCAAATCACGATTTTGCGCATTATGTGGTTGAAAATAAATTTAATTTGACTAGAGGGTTTTTCGGTAACATCAAAAACGGAAAAACAATATCGGAATTATCGGAATCGGATATTATCCAGGATTTACCGCCTGAAACTTGGCTTTCAGAAATTCTTGCTCGGAATTTACAATCGTTGCGTTCAGGGGGTGTAGAAATCGAACAGTTTGTAAGTATTATAAAATGGGAAGCGGAAAAAATTACTGGAATAGAAATACCAAAAATAAATATTGCCGATGTTTGCGAGATGAAACAGGATTTTGATAATCTTTGTGAAAAGTGGACTTTACTCGGGGAAAACAAAGAAATAAAATTGTATTTCGGATAGTAAACAGCGCATAGCAACACATAAATAACATAGAGCGAGACGTTGCCAACAAAAAGGTTCGGGCATTTTTGGAAAGTCGCCAAATTTTCAAATTTGACGAATTGCCAAAAATAAAATAATTAATAAAATTTAAAAATTCAGCTTGTGTTTAACCGAAACGAAATTGCTTACTTTCTGCACTTCGCTTCATATACGAAACCGTTCGCTGCAACTCTGACAG
Source organism: Aquaticitalea sp. (assembly GCA_039919415.1). Classification (GTDB taxonomy): domain Bacteria; phylum Bacteroidota; class Bacteroidia; order Flavobacteriales; family Flavobacteriaceae; genus JBPOFM01. The sequence goes on from JBDSFP010000088.1 coordinate 17,153, forward strand.
TCCCGACAAAAATTTAACGGATGGACAATGAAATCATACATACTTTTATTCTTCATTATATTAACTTCTTTGACCTCGTGCAACGGACAGAACACTTCGCAAGTCAAAAGTGAAACTGAAAATGAGAGCATAATTGACATTACAAAGGTTGAGACTGTAAAGGAGCTTGGAAAGAATATAATGCTTGTATATCAAGACAAAAAAAACAATTATTGGTTTGGAAGTTGGCAAGACGGTTTGTATAAGTTTGACGGGAAAACAATTCTTCATTTTACAACGGAAAACGGTTTGCCCAACAACAGAATTGATGAAATTAAAGAAGATAATTTCGGAAATATTTTCTTTAATACAAGCAGGGGGATTGTTAAATCTGACGGACATAAATTCCATTTATTGAATGAAAGTGATTTGGACAATCATTGGAAATTAAAACCAAATGATATGTGGTTTAAGGACGGTTGGAATTCAAGTTATGTCTTTAGATACGATGGAAAATATTTATATAAATTACCGCTTCCAAAGACAAAACTTGGAGAAGATCATATTTTAAAAAACCCAAATAATCCAAATCCTTATACAGTATATTGCATTTATAAAGATAGTAAAGGAAATGTTTGGTTTGGCACAGGTGCATTAGGTGTATTCCGATATAACGGAAAATCATTTGACTGGATTTTAGAAAAAGACGTTGTAGAAATTTTTAATGACCCTTCACAAGGGTCTAATGGAGTTAGGTCAATTATTGAAGACAAAGATGGTTATTTTTGGTTCAATTCAATGTTTCGTTATTATGTGTATGGCAACAAAAAAACAATAAAAAACAATTTAGACAGCACATTTTACTTTAGGGAAAATAATATAGGAAGCTTGGACGGCAAGAGAGATGGAAAATTAAATGAGTATTTATCCATTGCTAAAGACAACAACAACGAATTATGGATTGCCACTTATAATGATGGCGTTTTTCATTTTGATGGTAAAGATATTACTCACTTTAAAGTAAAAGACAACTCAAAGGAAATTAACTTGTTCACTATTTACAAAGACAACTTAGGAAACTTGTGGCTTGGAACTCCTGAAACAGGAGCATATAAATTTGACGGACAAGCTTTTGAAAGATTTAAATTATAATGAAACAAAGAAGAGCAGCTGTTAACACTGTATTTATGCTATGGCTTGGTCTGTGCCCATTTGGAGAATCTGCGGATTTCCCCAATTTAGTTTATATTTGGAGAGGTACATTCTGAGACACATGTCTGCCCAAAGCCTGGTGCCACAGCTTATTTACAAAACCGTTGTGCGTAATGCCAGATGCCCTAAAAAATATAGATGTATGATTAAAAAAATATTTTTTATTTTTTTTCTTTCTGTCTCACTGGCGGCATCTGCACAATTAGCTCAAAAGCTTGATTCGTTATTTCAATCTTATTATCAAAACGGTTTGTTTGAAGGAACCGCTTTAATTGCTGACAGCTCTGGGATTGTGTATCATAAGTCATTTGGTTACGCTAATCGAGATTACCTAGTTCCTAATGACACGTTGACCATCTTTAGACTCGGGTCTCTTGAAAAGCAATTTACTGCAATGTTGACACTTCAATTAGTAGAAAAAGGAAAACTGAACCTTGATGGGAAAATAACCGATTACCTGCCAACATACAGAAAAGATACAGGAAATGAAGTTACCATTGAGCATCTATTAACCCACACATCAGGTATCCCCAACTACACAGCATTGCCAAATGTCTGGAATGATTCTCTGCAATTGACCTATAAATCAGAATATCTACTTCTTAATTTCTGTAGTGGAGATTTTGAATTTACACCTGGCACTAAATACAAGTATACTA